>WSZY01000118.1 GCA_013139875.1 Mariprofundaceae bacterium
GTGTCAGCTCAACACTGGTAAAAGCAACGACAATAATCATCACTGCACCAGTTAACAGCAGCGGCCCCCGGAGCATCTCCGGTGCGAACAGTGAAGCCGCATACAACAGCAACAACACCAATACGGATGTAAACAGTACGATGGGAGGGAACGGCACCCGCATGGTTGGAATAATCAGCGTCTTGACTCCATCTCTTTCTGCCGTTCAGCATCCATGGGATGATAATCCTTGTTATACGGCTCCTGGAACTGACCACTGCATGTGCGCACACCAACAATAAGCAGCGCAGCAACAATCGCCAGGCCCAGCACGGCAAGCACGCGCTGTCTTCGCCGTTTCCGTCTCCATAGCCTGTCCAGATCTTTCTGCATAGGCCCTATTTTTTCAACATGCTGCGTATCATAGAGAGCCCCTTATCGAGAAAATCTTTAGTCTGCTTCTGAAGCTGGCCAAACCAGTCCGCTCGTACCTTCTCATCCTTGCCATAATTGTAGGCATAATAGCGATCCATTTTATATGTGGAGTAGTCAGGAGAGAGATCACCACGCACACCGTTAAGCACAACACCCAGCACCTTGCCACCAACACCCTCAATATTACTTTTCACACGTTTTAACGCACCACGCACAACGGAGCCGATATGGTAAACCAGAAGTATGCCATCCACTTTTGAAGCAACGATGATTGCATCGGTGGTATGCAGCAGAGGCGGCATATCGATAATCACCATATCATACTCTTCCCTGACTTCAGCCAATATCCTGTCTAGAGCCGGATCGGAAAGAAGATCCGGGGGGTTTGCACTGGCACGCCCACACGAAAGAATATCAAGTTGATCCAGGCCCGGTGTAAAAAGTGCCTGATCAATGCCCATATCGCCCAGCATAACATCGGAGAAACGCTTTATCGCATCCTGCCAACTCATCTGACCCAGCAGGCATTCACTCAATCCCGGAGCACGCTTTAAGCCAAATGTATGGTGCTGCATTGGCTTACGCATATCCCCATCAATGAGAAGAACACGTGCTCCCTGTTGAGCCACCACAACGGCCAGATTTGCTGCAATGGTACTTTTACCCTCTTTGACTGTTGCACTGGAGACCAGAATTACACGATGATCCCCACCCTGTGAGAAAAGAAGATTCGTACGCAGGCTGCGATATGCCTCTGAGATGGTCGAAGGCGGGGAGAAGTGGCTAATCAGGCGCATCTGCCGTTCAAGCCCATGGCCGCTAATCGCCAGTCCCTCCACACCGGAAAAGAGTTCCATCGCCTCATTATGAGTAATATGCGGTACAAAGCCGATCACAGGAACTTCAAGGAAGGCCTCAACCTCTTCAATGGTTCCAACCGAGGTATCCATTGTCTCCAGAATAAGTGCAATAATCAGGCCCATAACCAGCCCAAGAATAAATCCGGCTACTGCAGTCTGCGCCGTGCGAACCGGGTTTACCCGGGCGTGTGAAAGCATGGCAGGCCGAACAAGAGAGACCTCCTGCACCTTCTCCGATTCCTGAATCAACACCTCCTGATATTTCTTTTCCAAAAGATCATACAACTCTTCATTAATACGAACGGTTCTCTGTAGTCGTTGCAGATCAAGGGCCTGCTCGGGAAGTCCATGATATTTCTTCTGAGTATCATCCATGCTGTCCTGAAGATTCTGCATGCGTCGTTTGGTCAGGCTTACCTGCTTATCAAGTTCGCCGGCCATGCTTTCAAGAATATCGGATGCCTGCTCCCTGAGCTCTCTGACCTGTGGGTGTTCATCGGTAAAGTGGGTAGTAAGCTCGGTATGTTTCAGTGCCATTGTTACCAGGCGTTTATTCAGCTCATCAAAATAGGTGCTGACATTCCCTGAAACTGTTGCGGCCTGATAGTTCCAGCCACCCTTCTGAACACGCTCCTGCAACTGTTTCAGAGCAAAACTCAGATCGTTCAGCCGGGCTACAGCCTGTCTGTACTCCTGCTCCATATCGGCAATAAGCCGGGACATTACATCGGAATCTGAACCAGTCTGGGAGAGATTGTTGGCCTGACGGTAATCCCGGGCAGCCTCCTCAGCCCTCTTCAACCGGTCTCCAACAATAAGCAGCTGCTGTTCAATAAACTTCTTCGCATCGAAGACCCGTTTATTCTTCTCCTCAATATTAAAAACCCTGAATTCATCAGCTACGGTCTGGGCAAGATCACGCGCAAACTCAGCACTCATTGAGGTCACAGATATCCTGATAATACGGCTATCACCATCCTGATCAGCACTGATTTCATCTTTCAGGTCTAATACCCTCTCAATATAATCAGGATTGGCCCGAATCTCTTCGGATGTCAGCCCTTCCGGAATCATCTTCAACCGCTGGGCAACCCGCTCCATCAGAGCGTATGACTGAATAAGAGCAAGCTGTGTGCTCATATCATCAGTTGGACGGTAACTGCGGCCACGCAGTAGCATATCCGCCATATTACTGACCGCTTCAACTTTCACCGAAGCACTGGAACTATAAAGAGGTGGCGGCTGATTGAGCCAGGTAAAGATCCAGCTGAAGACTCCCATTGACATTGCGCAGAAGAGAATAATAAATCTGCGGCGAAGGATAACCTGCCAATACTCTTCCAGATTAAGCTCGTAACTGGTATTGCCGATAGCCTGTGCCATAACTACAACGACTTCGACAGAACCGCTATTGATAGCGATTGTGAAGCAATAGATATCGGCTGGAGTATCAGCTGAAGTGAAGGCAGCATATCTTCAACAAACAGGTTCCAGTTTGCGATTTTGCGTCTTGGAATAATCAATATATCATTATCCTGCAGAGCAATATTCTGGGTCAAATCACCCGACTCCATGAAACGCTCAAAATTAATGGCAAGGATTTGTGGTGAATCACGATCAGAACGAAGAACACGAATATCAGGCAGAGATGCACCTTTACCCAAACCGCCACTCTTCAACACAGCATCCAGAAAGGTTATATCACCGTTAAACTCAACAATCCCCGGCTTGCCCACTGCACCCAGGACATAGACCCTGTGCTTGGACTGCGCCAGAGATGGAATAAAGATGGTGTCACCATGATCAACAATAGCGTTTTCCGTCCAGTCGCCCTGCTTAATCGCACGTTTCAGATTCAGAGTAATCGTCTTTCCATCACGAGTAATCTGAACCTTCGACAGGTCGGCGTCCTTACCGGGGCCGCCTGCACGGGAAAGCAGATCAACCAGACTCTCCTTGCCTGACATGTAATACCTGCCAGGGCCGGTTGGTTGCCGCGTCAGGCTCTGTACCTCGCCAAAAATATTGGCTGTTTTACTTCTTGCTTTCAGTACCTGCACATCTACACGCGGCCGCTTTTCATAACGTGAAAGAAGTGTTGTGACATGTTTGTCTACTTCACGAGGCGTCAAGCCGGAAACCTTTAGTGCCTCCTGATACGGCAGAGAGACAGTGCCATCCACCTGAACTGTCACCTTATGCTCTTCGCTTTTTCCACCCTGCCAGAATGTCATAGAGAGCTCATCTCCCGGCCCGATTTTATAGCCGGGAACACCATCAATCACCTTAAACACTCTATTTTCATCAATATGATAAAGGTCACGAACCCTGCTGCTGGTCACTTCCGGCAACCGTACCGACTCAATGACATAGGCCTGAATAAATACCCTCCGATTTTGCTGCAATGCTACCGGGTCACGTCCCTCCGGAAGCGGATCACTGTCACCAACAGCTTCAATGATGACAGCTTCTCTTCTCGCCCCTTTGGATACCAGCCATGCGGCTACCGACTCGGCACGAGCTTGTGAGAGTGCCGCATTGTTGGGGTATAGATCAGAGTGAACCGCCCTGATATCGGCCCTTCCCTCCAGTTCAAAACGGATTTGTGATGGAGGAGTGTCAAGTTTGGAAACCCAGCTCTCTATTGACTGCTGAGATGCTTCATTGATTGAAGCCAGTCCGGAATCAAAGAAAACAGAAAGCTTTTCCCCGACACGTTTGCCTGCAACTTCACGCTTGGCTGCCAGCTCTGCTTTCAGGCCGGACCACACCTCTGAACCACCATCTGCCCTGACTGCTGCAATATCAAGCTTCCCCTGATTATAGACATCACCCAGATCCAATGAAAAATATATGCCATAGTCCGGAACCGTCTTTGTCCGGCTGGAAAAGTTTCCTGAACGCCAGCTCCAGACAGCAATGCCACGACCATCACTCGACGTGGCTACAAGTTCACGTCTGCCATCACCGTCCAGGTCTCCAACTTTAAGATCGGACCATGTCCCCTCCTGAACAATACTCTGTTTTTTCCGGCTCTTACCACCCAGCCAGAAGCAAATCCCCTGCTGATAGAGCCCTGCTACAATATCAAGTTTACCATCACCATTAACGTCAGCAACCGTAACTGATTCAGCATCCGCGCCGGCTGCAAGCACCTCCGGCTCCCATCTGCCGGAGCCATCTCCATGCCAGATCTGAACACCACCCACCTGTCTCCAGTGCTCATCCTTATCAACCTGGGCTCCCAGGCCACCACGCCTTGAAGCAACAATGTCAGGATTTCCATCCCCATTCATATCGGCAATCGCCAGATCGGTAAACACTCCGGCAACCATAGGGCCCATACCTGTCTGCCAGCCACCCCGACCATCATTTAGCAGCACATAGATTCCACCATCACGCTCACTGTCCGAGCGTGCTGCAATGATATCCGGCCAGCCATCATGATTCAGGTCAGCAAATTTTACCGAATGGTAGATGCCACCTTCGACGGGCGAAGAGTGGAGATCCCAGTTTCCGGAAGCGTCAATACTCCATACCTGCAGCCCCTTCTGGTCTCCCTCACCACCAATCAGGACTTCAAGTGCTGAGT
>WSZY01000220.1 GCA_013139875.1 Mariprofundaceae bacterium
CATGCAGCATAACTTTTTTCAGCTGATCAGTTTGCGTCGTTCCAGCACGGCCAGTATCCGATCCACCACCTCATCAATTCTCATCGTTGTAGAATCAATTTCAATGGCGTCCTTTGCCCTCACAAGCGGTGAACAGTCACGTCCGCTATCGCGTGCATCACGGGCATTCAGATCATCGACAATCTGATCGAGCGTAACTTTCGCATCACCCTGCTGCAACTGCGCCCAACGTCTGCGTGCCCGCTCCCGATGCGAAGCAGTCAGGAAAAACTTGGCCTCAGCATCAGGCAAAACAACCGTTCCGATGTCACGCCCATCCATAACACAACCCGAAGCGGCAATTTTACGCTGCAATTCGAGAAGCTGTTTACGAATCGCAGGTATCGCCGCCACCGTTGAGGCATAGGCGCCGACATCCTCCCCACGTAACAGCGGAGTGCAATCCCTATTTTCAAAAAATATCCCCTCTGCATGCCAATCCATCTCTTCGACAGCGCTGTCAACTGCTGCAACAACTGCCGATTCATCATCCAGATTAATACCCAGATCATTCGCCCGCCAGCCAAGAAAACGGTAGAGCAGACCCGTATCCATAACAACCAGCCCAAGTGCTTCCCCTATCATCACCGCAATCGTGCCCTTACCGGAACCGGAGGGGCCGTCGATAGCGATACGCAATCCTTCAACTGCTGTCCATTCACTCACAATCAGCCGTCATCCCAGCGAACATTCATACCCAACTTCTGCGCCAACACCACAAAACCGGGGAAAGATGTGGCAATCGCCGCCGCATTCTCAATGGTAATCCCAGCACCGGAACACTGAGCTGCCACGGCCATCGCCATGGCAATACGGTGATCACCCTCTGCATCCACGCGGCAACCGCCTTTCAGCACTCCACCTTTGATACGCACACCATCAGAGCGCTCTTCAACGTCAGCCCCGGCAGCCATCAGGGCTCTGGCCATCACAGCAATCCGGTCAGACTCCTTCACCCTGAGTTCTTCAGCTTCTGACAACAGAAATTCACCATCCGCCAGCGATGCAGCTGCAAAGAGAACCGGAAACTCATCAATCGAATCGGGTACATCGACAGGATTCACATTGATACCCGCCAACTGTTGATATGTAACATGAATGTCTGCTACAGCCTCTTCACCGACAGCTCCTTCATTCTGCAGTTCCATCTGCCCATTCATATCTGAAAGAATCCGGCTCCAGCCATTACGCAGCGGGTTCATGCCGATCCGCTCCAACGTAATATCTGAGCCTGGAACCAGGGAAGCCGCAACAGCAAAAAAGCTTGCTGAAGACGGATCAGCCGGAATATGGATCGGCTCTTCCGGTGCAGTCAGTTTCCCTGTCGGATTGAGATGAATCATACCCGCTTCATCGACGTGAACAGGCTGACCAAACAGTGGCAGCATCCGCTCTGTGTGGTCACGGGTCGGGCGAGGTTCAACTACCGTGGTCTCACCATCGGCAAACAGGCCGGCCAGCAGCACGCACGACTTCACCTGCGCACTGGCAACCTCCGAGATGTAATGAATTGCTTCCAGCGCACCACCCTTAATCGTAATCGGCAGCAGATTTCCACCATCAGCACCATCAATGACCGCCCCCATCCTTCGAGCCGGATCGGCCACCCTCTTCATCGGGCGTTTGCAGAGTGACGCATCGCCGGTCATTGTGGTGGTGAAAGGTTGTCCGGCCAGCACGCCTGTCATCAGTCGCACACAGGTGCCGGAATTGCCGGCATCCAGCATCATCGAAGGCTGTTTCAACCCATGCAGACCCACACCATGAACACGTAACGACGTCTTCTCGCTGTTGAGCCAGTCGATCGTAACTCCCATATCCACAAACATCCGGGCCGTAGCCAGGTTGTCCTCACCGGGTAGAAAACCATGAATTTCAGTTGTACCGTCGGCCAGTGATGCCAGCATCACGGCGCGGTGAGACATCGACTTGTCACCGGGAACAGTAACCCGTCCTTTCAGTGCTCCGGCTGCCGGACCTGCAATCAGAGTTCCACCTGCATTCACACGCTGCTCCTCACAAGCTCTCTCCGTGTTTTTCAAGCCACTCATCGCGTGCCCTCTTAGCGGCAGCAAAACTCTGCAACAGTTTCTCTCCGTCACCGCTCTCCAGCATCTGCTTCAATTCAGCAAGCTCTGCCTGAAGCGCATCAATATTGGCTGAAAGCGCATCACGATTGGAGATGGCAATATCACGCCACATCTCCGGTGATGAGGAGGCAATACGGGTAAAATCACGGAAGCCGCCGGCTGCAAACTGGAATGGATCATGCTCATCATCACCCTGCTGACGTACCGCATTGACCAGTGCAAACGCTGCCAGATGCGGCAGATGGCTGACCGAGGCTAAAAAGTCATCATGCTGCTTCGCATTCATTGACACGACACGGCTCTTTGTCGCCTCCCACATCGCAGTTACAAGAGCCAGTGATTCAGCATCACTGTTTTCGGTTGGTGTCAGGATACAGAGACGATCTTCAAACAGCTCGGCAAACGAGGCTTCAGCCCCCGACTGCTCTGTTCCGGCAATCGGATGGGCAGGAATAAAACGGGAACTGTCCGAGAGATGTTTCTCAGCCACACTGATGGCATGCTGTTTTGTGCTTCCGGCATCGGTCACCACTGCCTTTTCCGGCAATGCTTTGGCAAGCTCGGCAAAGACCCGATCGTATGCCCCCATCGGCACAGCCACCAGCACCATGTCGGCATCACCTGCCGCTTCGGCAATATCATGGGTCCAGTGGTCGATAATTCCCAACTCACGTGCCCGATCCAGATTCTCACGACTGCGACCGACACCGGTCACACGACCGACAAACCCTGCATGCTTCAAGGCACGAGCAACCGATCCGCCAATCAGGCCGACACCAATCACCACCAGATGTCCAATTGATTCATTACTTCGGGACACGATTTACTCCATCCGAACAGGAGTCTTCTGCTCCATATTCATCAAACTTTCCCGCACACGGATGTGCGGCTTTAGTAAGCAATCGGAAATCGTAATTTTCGATTGCACCAAAGGCCGAGAGGCATGGTAGCCCGAGGCCGTATTAAACACATCACTCCTGGAACGAACTAAATATTGATTCTAAAGCTTTCAGCAGACGCTCGTTCTCCTGCTCGCTTCCTACCGAAATACGCAGATAATCCGGCATTCCATAGGGCCCGAGTGGGCGAGGGATAATGCCCTGATCTTCCAGCATCTGCAAAATTTGTGTGGCCTTATCGTGGCGAAGCAGCACAAAATTTCCGAAACTTCTGCCGCCCAGCACACCCCAACCATCAAAGGTCAGCTCAAGACGATCCCGCTCCTGTTTACAATCAGCCACACGAGCCATCATCCAATCGATATCATCCAGTGCTGCCAGAGCGGCTTTCTGGGCAATGAGATTAACATTGAAAGGTTCCCTGAAACGGTTGACCAGCGAGACAATCTCCGCATCCGAAATGGCATAGCCGATCCGGCATCCTGCCAGTCCGTAAGCCTTGGAGAAGGTACGGCTGATCACCAGTCCGGGATGACTCAGACCGTTAACCGTATCGCCAAGCTCATCAGTAACAAATTCGAAGTAGGCCTCATCCATAATGACCACAACACCACGGGGAAGACGGTCTAAAAATGTCTGGATCGCAGTCATGCCATGCAGAGATCCGGTCGGATTGTTGGGGTTGGCAATGCAGACCACCCTGGTTCGTTCGCTGACAGCATCTGCCATGGCATTGAGGTCATGACTCAGGCCATCACCTTCAGGCACAGGAATGCCGGTCGCTCCGGCAGCCTGTGCAGCCAGCGCGTAGACAATAAAACCACGCTGACTGAAAATCACCTCATCACCGGGACCTGCAAAGGTACGGATCAGAAGCTCAAGCACCTCATTGGAGCCGTTACCGAGCAGAATATTCTCTGTGATTTTGCCGTGTTTGGCGGCCAGAGCCGCCTTCAACTCGCCACAATCGCCATCCGGATAGCGGTGCACTTGCCCGGCAGCTTTTTTAATTGCCCTGATTGCCATCGGTGAGGGGCCGTAAGGGTTCTCATTGGATGCGAGCTTTACCGCCTCTTTCAGCCCTTTCTCCGCCAGCAACGTCTCAATCGGTTTGCCGGGCAGATAAGGAAAGAGCTTCAACGCCTGTGGCACTGCTCTTTCAGCCCAGTTCACCTCACCCATTAAAGCTTACGTGAGACAGGATAGGAGCCGAGCACCTTGATGAAAGTCCCTGCCTTGTTCTCAACCTCTGCAATGGCAGCAGCCACCGGTTCGTCATCACGATGCCCCTGAACATCAACAAAGAAGAGATACTCCCAGAGCTTCTTCTTTGATGGGCGCGATTCGATACGGGTCAGGCCGATACCCCGTGAGGCAAAACAGTGAATCAGGCTGTTCAATGCTCCCGGTTCATCCTTGATTGACATCACCAGTGCTGTCCTGTCCTCACCTGAGGCTGGCGAATCATGCTGGCCGATCACCAAAAAACGGGTGGTGTTGTCATGGTGGTCTTCCACATTCTTCTGCATCAGTGGTAGTGAGGTCTGATCAACAATGGCGTATGGGCCAATGGCAGCAGCATGCCGCCACTCCAGATCACCATTACCACTTTTTGCCTCTTCGATCATCCTGGCGGCACGCACAGTTGACGCTACCTCCATCAGGGAAGCATTCGGAAGATTCTCCTGCAGCCACTTGCGGCACTGGGCCAGCGGCTGTGGATGTGAGGCCACCAGCTGCACATCTGCCAGCGAATCGGCATAGCTGAAGAGATGGTGATGGATTGACAGCTGTACTTCGGCACAGATAAAAATCTCACGATCCATCTCCGAGAAGAGATCGAGTGTATGGGTCACCGCACCTTCAAAGGCATTCTCAACCGGCACCACCCCGTAGGTGGCACGACCGGACTCCACTGCATCAAAGATCGCCTCGAAATTTTTGCACGCCATATAGTTGGCCGTAGCACCGAACTGCCGGGCTGCCGCGGTGTGAGTGAATGTGCCTTCAGGGCCAAGAAAGGCGATGGTCATCGGATGTTCAAGTGTCAGGCAGGCACCGATCACCTCACGAAAAATACCATGAATCGCCTCATCGGGAATCTTGGTCATATGTGAGTGCTCAGCCACATCACTGTTGCGAGCCAGCAGCCGACGGATGATCTTCGCCTCACGGCTCGGCACATAGAATGGCGCATTGCCCTGATCCACTTTGCGCTCGCCCACTGCTGCCGCCAGCGCCGCACGTTTATGAATCAGTGACAGCACCTCATCATCAACCGCATCAATGGCTGAACGCAACTCATCCAGTGTCATTTTGTTATCTGAACCACTCATGGCGAACAGGCTAACAGCAGCCGCAACGCCTTGCCATAGCCTGTTAAAATGAGTTTCAGAAATTATGATTCAGAGTCTGAAAGAGCCTGAACAGGGAAATAGAATATAGTTATCCGGAGAATTGAGGAGATGAAACAGAGGGCAGGGACGCCCCATAAAGAGCAGATGAGCATCGCACAGAAGTGCTGAAAAATATTTTAATTAAATTTAATCCCGGCTCCCTTCCATGTGCCATGTAAAGCCGCTTCCGGGCACATCATGATCATCGAAAGATTCGACTTCGATAAACTGTGGAACTTCGATCACCGGGGAGCCAGCCTGGTTGTTGAAAACAATCTGTTCAAGCTCCTCCCTAACCAGCTCCAGTGCCCTCTTTTTTGCTGCAATGTCGCTATCCGACTCAATAAACCGTGTGGTGTGGAAGCCGAACTCCCGAGCCCTGCTGCCCACCACTGTTTTATAATTGTTCCCTTTCACCAGAACTTTATATTTTTTCATGTGAACGCTGCCTCCAAATCGGTGCGTTGGAGGCTATATAGTAGATGCCTCTCTCCGAAGGCGAATTATAGACCGGCGCCGATACATCTGTGTATCGCATAAATATGCTATAAAAAGGTGAACGTTCTGACCGTCCACTGTTTATAGGCGGTTGTTAAAATGAAACCAAATGACCGCTTTTGGCCGAAGGCAGTCATTCAACAAAAAGCAACATCACTACTATTGAATCTTCAATAGCCCCTTTATCACCATGTCCGTGTAACTGACAATACCGACAATGTTGCCGTCACGATCAATCACCGGCGCTCTGGAGAGGCCAAGGCGGGCAAACAGGGCACTGGCATATTTAATATTCATGCCAGGATGCACCGTTACTGCAGGCTTGGTCATCACCTCATAAATACTGACCCGATCCGCAGAACGATCCTTCACCAGCACCTCCCGGGCGATATCGGCAATCACCACAATACCGTACTCGTCATGCTCATGGCGTTTGTTGACGATCAGGCATTTAGTCTCAATATGCTCCATCATCTCCAGTGCCTCACGGACAGTTGCCACACCCTCCACCAGGTCAAACTCCTTTTTCATCACATCGCGTACCAGTAGTGTCACATGTTCGCTCATAGCTTCTCCTCCACTTCATCCAGCAGTGTCTCAATCTGCCCCTTAAGGCCGATGGTATCCTCGACATCGATCTGAAACGCCACCCCGCTTCCCGGATGAGCTTCGAACCCGGCCGTGTCTGCAATCTGCTCGAGTATCTTACGACTCAGGTGCTCCTCGACAATAAAGAGCAGCATCTCGCGCTGAGACTCCAGTGTCAGCCCGAAAAAGGTCTTGCGCGGATTCAGCCCCTCCCCCCTGGCGTCGCCCACCACCGTAGCGCCCGTGGCACCCGAATCCCGTGCTGCTGTCATGATAGCATCGGTTTTTGTTGAATCGACAAGTGCAATAATCAGTTTAAAGTGCATTGTCTGCCTCCTTGATCTGCTGCGATTTACCGATTTTCTGAGAGAGTTGGGCATAGCCCATAACACTCATAATCGGAAAAACGCTAGCGAATGCGATGAGTCCAAACCCATCGATCAGGGGACTTCTCCCCGGAATAGTTGATGCAAGCCCCAGGCCCAGGGCTGCCAGTAAAGGTACAGTTATCGTTGATGTGGTAACGCCACCGGAATCATAGGCGAGCGGAATAATCATACGTGGTGCAAATCGGGTCTGAATGATTACAACCACGTACGCAGCCATCACATAGAGCCAGAGATCCGTGCCTGTAACGATACGGAAGCAGCCGATTGAGACACCCACAGCCACACCGAGTGAGACGGCAATGCGTAGCCCCAGGGCGGAGATCGCACCACCGGATACCTGCTGTGCTTTTATCCCCACCGCAATCAGCGCTGGTTCAGCCAGCGTGGTTGCCATGCCGATGGCAAATGCAAAAATATAGACCCAGGCATAATCCTGCCAACGGATAATTTCCGGGATGGTGGCTGCTGCACCATAGAGAAAGTGAGGGTCGGTCAACTGCATGGCCATCATCTTGCCGAGCGGAAAGATCGCCTCCTTCAGCCCCATAAGAAAGAGTGCCAACCCGAGCAGAACGTAGACAAAGCCACGAATCACCGACCAGAGGTGCGGAATTGGCTGGCGAAGCACCAGCAGCTGGAAGCCCAGCAGTACCACCACAATGGGCAATACATCATGAAGTGTTGAAAGCATAGTGTCCACGAACAGATCAGACATGTTCATGCTGTGATGATCCCATAAAGCATGACAAAAATCATCGGCAACAGTGATGCAAATGCAATCAGGCCGAAACCATCCAGTACCGGATTCCTGCCACGAATCGAGGTGGCCAGACCGACACCCAGTGCTGTTACCAATGGAACGGTGATGGTGGAAGTGGTAACACCACCCGAATCGTAGGCGATACCGATGATCTCCTCAGGTGCGAAGTAGGTTATTACCACTGCCAGAATATAACCGGCCATGATGCAGAGATGCAGCGGCCAGCCGAAAATAATACGCAGTACACCAAGTACGATCGCCGAACCCACTGAGAGCGCCACCACCATGCGAAGATTGAATGCATAGTCGGCCATTGCCATCTCACCATGCTCAATCACTCCGCCCTGGGCCGCCACTTCAGCCGCTTTTCCAGCCACCGCAATCAATGCCGGTTCTGCCACAGTGGTGCTAAAACCAAGCAGGAACGCAAACAGAAGAAGCCAGAAAACACTGCCTTTTTTTGCAAAGGCGTGTGCCATCGCCTCACCCAATGGAAAAAGACCGATCTCCAGGCCGCGAATAAAGAGAGCCAGCCCCACAAGCACGAACAGAAGTCCTGCCAGCAGTTCCCCCAGATTGGGAATCGGCTGTTCTAGTACAATTTCCTGGAAAAAAAGGATCACCACAATAATCGGCGTGAGATCCCGCACTGCTTCAACCAGCGGCCTGAAGGCATCGCGGAACGTATTCCACATGGGTTGAAGCTTGTCTGTCATTATGCCTTCTGTGCGATCAACTCTACTGCAGCGTCCAGCGTTAAAGTGTGCTGTTCACCTGTGCTCATCTGCTTCAGTGTCACAACACTCCGGTTCATCTCATCGTCACCCACCACCATCACAAAACGAGCTCCCTCACGGTCAGCCATCCTGAACTGTCGTTTGGCGCTGCCACCACCACAGTGAACTGTTGCCAGCCCTCTGCCCCGCAGCTCGGAAGCAAGCTTCAGCACGTGCCCCTTCACCGAATCGCCAAGTGCGACCACGGCAACATCCGGCACTGCTCTCTCCTCATCCGGTAGCAACATCGCCAGCCGTTCAATGCCCATGGCAAAGCCGATAGCAGGTGTGGCAGGCCCCCCGAGCTCTTCGATAAGCCCATCGTAACGGCCGCCGGCAATCACGGTTCCCTGTGCACCGAGCTGATCGGTAATAATCTCAAAGGCAGTACGATTGTAGTAGTCGAGCCCCCGCACAATGCGCGGATTCAATTGATAATCGACATTCAGGGCATCAAGCCCCTCTTTCACACCGGCAAAGTGGTGGTCACAATCGTCGCAGAGGTGGTGAACCATCTCC
>WSZY01000089.1 GCA_013139875.1 Mariprofundaceae bacterium
AAGTGCCAGTGGGAATGGCAGATATGGTGATGGAGCGAGTGAAAAGTGGCCGCGCTGCTCATCCCAGAGCGAGAGCTTCAATGATCGCTGCCAGGTGATATTACCTCCTGCGCCAACGCTCTCCAGTAGCTCCCGTGTGGCCTTGTAGGCTCCGATAAGCAGGTGAGGACCGTTATCAACCCACTCATCAACTGTGGTGTCGTAAAAAGAGCGTGTACGCCCTCCCAGCGCGGGGGCTGCTTCATAGAGGTGAACATCATGACCCTTTTCAGTCAGTCGGATGGCAGATGTCAGGCCGCAGAGGCCGCCTCCGATAATGGCAATGGGGTGCTTCACCGATCCGGGGCCTGAGTCAGAGTCCCAGCCGGATTGGCCGGGGGGTGGCAGCATTCACCGCCTTTTTCTCGTATCTCCATGTGCGCCATGCAATCCAGATCTTCTGTAGCGGTGATATCTGTGCCGAGTGATGCCATGAATCAAAATTGTGACCCTTTAGCCGTTTGAACTGCGCATAGTAGATCGATGCCATCAGCAGAGAGGGGCGAAGACTCTCCCGATCCTCCTCTGGCAGCTGCTCAAGTGCGTTTGCATACGCAGACTCGGCCTTCTCTCCATAGTGTTGAAGCAGGGCAGCCATGCCTTCACTGATGTTACCCTCTTTAAAATCCTGATCGGCCACTTTAAAGCGGATACGATCCTCCTGGGGCAGGTAGATACGGCCGATTGCGGCATCCTGCTTCAGGTCACGCAGGATGTTGGTCAGTTGCAGCGCCTCTCCCAGTGATGTTGCAAAGTCACGCGCCTTTCGGGATTGGTACCCGAATATCTCGATTGAGAGCAGGCCAACCACACCCGCAACCCGGTAGCAGTAGAGCGACAGGTCAGATGCTTTAAGAATCGGTTTGCCGCTGATATCCATCAGCATGCCATCAAGGATTTCAATAAAGAGCTCTTCATCGAGAGAGAAATGATTTTTTGCCCACTGCAACTCCTTTCCAACGGGGTGCTGTGGCTGACCATTGAATGCGCTATGAAGCTCTTCCCGCCAGAAATGGATCTTCTGTATGGCAACTTCCTCTTCGCTGATCTCATCCGCAACGTCATCAACCTCTCTACAGAAGGCATAGAGAGCCATCATGGCCCGCCTCTCATCCTCTTCCAGAAAAAGGAATGCGTAATAGAAAGATGATCCCGACCCCCTGGTTCTCTCTTCACAGTATCGGGAGGGGTTCATGCAATCTCCATGTTTAGTGGTCTGGATGGTCGCAGTGCCGTAGCAAGGACAGTGCCTGCCAGACGATACCAGTGGCCGCTGGTCAGGGCCGGGCGTCTGTTCAACGGATCTTCCAGTTGTGTGGTTGCCTGAAGAATGGCCATACCACCATGCAGTGTCGCAGCAATCTGAAGCCTTAATCTGAACGGAAGCAGGGGAAGAATCTTCGCCCCCTCCTCAAACAGCTTCCAGGTCACCGCATAAGCCTCTGCCAGTGCAGGTTTCAGCTGTTCGGATGAGGGTTCCCCATGAAGAACCTCTTCACTGGTAATATCGGCTTTTTCAAGCCACTCCTCTGCCAGATAACAGCGGCCATTGGGGATGTCACGATTCAGATCCTGCCAGAAGTTGGTCAGTTGCAACGCTGTACAGAGTGCATCGGAGTAGTGTTGTGCTTGAGAATCTGTAACACCGTGCAGGGCAAGCATCAGACGGCCTACCGGGTTGGCTGAGTGCTTGCAGTAGAACATCAGTTCATCCCGGGTTGCATAGGAGTGGATGGAGACATCCATCCGGAATGCGATCAGAAGATCATGCAGCGATTCAACCGGAAGATGAAAGCTGTTGATTGCATCGCTAAGTGCCGTGAAGACAGGGTGGTCGATCTTCTCGTCTACACAGCGCTCAAGCAGGCTCTCCCATGCATCAATCTGTTTCAGACGTTTGGCAGCGGTTGCATTGCCCTCATCAGCCATATCATCGGCGGCACGGGCAAAGGCATAGATGGCAGCAACAGCAGGGCGGAGTTTCCGGCGAATCAGACGCGATGCCGTTGGAAAATTCTCATAGTGCTGTTGTGCGAGTCTCATACAGTGCTGGTATGCTTGTGCTTTGTTCAGCTTGCTGGCTGTGGAAATTGCTGCGGGATTTTCTGCGGAAGGGGGCATGGGAGAGCATGTTAGGGGCTTGGCGAATGTTTGGAAATCACTATTTTAAGATGAATTAAATGGCCGATCTGAGAATCTGTAACCATATCTGTAAAGAGGAACTCTATTTATGCATGTAGCCGTTGTCGGTGGTGGAATTATCGGGTATTTAACAGCCTGCTACCTGAAGCAGTTGAATGTTGATGTTACGCTGATTGAGCGTGGTGAGACAGGCCGGGAGTCCTCCTGGGCCGGTGCCGGCATTCTCTGCCCCATCCATCCGTGGCTCTATCCCGATTCGTTCACCCGCCCGGTGGATAGCAGCCTTGCTCTCTATCCCGATCTGCAGGCAAAACTGCTTGATAAGACGGGCGTCTCCATTGAGTGGGAGCGCTCCGGGCTTCTGATCCCCTTTTTTGATGATGACAGAACCGATCACTGGCAGGCGGCTATCGATTGGTCAGAGAAATTCGGCTGGAAGGTTGAAGAGCTGGACAGCCTTGACTCATTGAGGCGTGAGCCCGTTCTCTCTGACAGGATTCAGAAATCACTGTTGTGGCCGGAAGTGGGGCAGTTGAGAAACCCTCGTCTACTGAGGGCTGTGCGGGTGTTGATGGAGCAGTTGGGTATCATCACGGTTGAACATGCGGAAGTAACATCACTGCTCAAAGCTGAAGATCGGGTTTCCGGCGTGGTGTGTGCCGATGGCCGACATATTGAGGCTGACCAGGTGCTGTTGGCTGGCGGTAGCTGGTGTGGTGAGCTGGCAGAGCAGATGGGATTTGAGCTGCCTGTAAAGCCCGTAAAAGGGCAGATCGTACTGCTCAAGGGTGAACCGGGGCTTATGCACTCCATTGTGAAACATGATGATGTCTATTTTGTTCCGAGAGTCGATGGCCGCATCCTTGTCGGAGCCAGTATGGAGTATGTCGGTTTTGAACGCGGCACTACCGATGAGGTGATCGATCAGTTAATGGCATCGATGTGTAGTATTGCGCCGGGGCTGAAAGGTCTTGAAGTGGAGCAGAAATGGATGGGATTCAGGCCGGGAAGTCCGGATGGCATGCCTTTTCTCGGCCCTGTGGCATCTATTCCGGGGCTATGGGTGGCATCAGGCCACTATCGTAATGGTGTAGCACTGGCACCGATCACGGCAGAGATTATGAGTCAGTGGATGGTTGGGAACGAGCCTGAGATGGATATATCCACTTTTGCCGTGAACCGACCTGTTGTTCAGTCCTTAGCAGTTGGCTTTCCTGATAAAGTTATCTAATCTCAGATAGGGAGGACATTATGAATCAATTAAGTATGATGTTCCCAGAATTGAGAATTGAAGGAAAGTAGCAATGAAAATATTAGCAGTTTTATTGATATGCTTAGTTAATGGTTTATACGGGTGTAGTAGTAATGAAGACGCTCTCTCCGCTCAGGAACTGGAAGAGCAGTATTTGTCAGCTCTAGATAATTGGGTGTCAGATGGGGGCAATATTAATACGGTTCAGAGCACAG
>WSZY01000182.1 GCA_013139875.1 Mariprofundaceae bacterium
CATCAATGAATCAACAAAATAGCGTAATCCACTGTCGGTCGGCTTGCGACCTGCAGAAGTGTGAGGAGAGAAGAGTAGTCCCATCCGCTCCAGATCAGCCATTGCATTACGAATAGATGCCGGACTCAACCCCAGATCACCACGTTCGGAAAGCACACGCGAGCCAACGGCCTGTCCTGTATCAAGATAGGCTTTTACCACTTCACCAAGAATGAATTCGTGACGCTCTTTCACGGATATTAGTAACCTCTGCCTGACCATTCCAGGTCAACTTCTGGAGAGCTGGCACTCTATCGGCCGGAGTGCTATTGGCAACATACCCATACCCGGAACATTTGCAGACATCTCTCTTACAAAACCGGCAAAAGAAAAGCGTTTGACATCAACCCCTCCCGTTTTATACTGCGCCGCCCACCGAAATGGGCTTTTTATTGATTTTGAGTTATGGAGTTTGGCCATGCGCACTTGGACCGTCCGTCCTGGAGACATTGAACGTAAGTGGTATATTGTTGATGCAGAAGACCTGATTCTGGGTCGTCTATCAACTGAAATTGCCAGAATTTTGCGCGGCAAACACCGTCCGCAATACACCCCGCATGCAGACTGCGGTGACCACGTGATTGTGATCAATGCTGAGAAGATAAAGGTTACCGGCCGCAAAGAAGAGCAGAAGACCTACTACCGCCACTCTCAGTACCCTGGTGGATTGAAGAGCATTACACTTGAGAAACAGCGCGAGCGTTTCCCGCAGAGAATTATTGAGCTGGCAGTGAAGGGCATGATGCCCAAGAATTCACTGGGCCGCTCTATGTTGAAGAAGCTGAAGGTATATGCGGGTTCTGATCACCCTCACACTGCTCAACAGCCTGAAACACTGAAGCTTAACTAAGCCAACTGGTTATAAGGATTTATAAATATGTCAGATAAATTTTATCGTGGAACAGGCCGTCGTAAATGCAGCGTAGCCCGAGTAATGATTCAGCCGGGCAGCGGCCAGGTAAACATTAACAACCGCAGCATTGAAGATTTCTTCCCCATCGAAATTGTTCGTCAGGAAGCGATCTCACCGTTGGCACTTACCAAGCTGGTTGATCGCATTGATGTGCGTGTCAACGTTGCCGGAGGCGGTGTTTCAGGACAGGCAGGCGCAATTCGCCATGGCATAGCACGTGCTCTTCTTGAGTATGACTCAGGCCTTCGCCCACAGCTTAAGGCTGAAGGCTTCCTGACCCGTGATGCCCGCATCGTTGAACGTAAGAAGCCCGGCTTGAAAAAAGCCCGTCGTGCTCCACAGTTCTCGAAGCGTTAATTCAACATTCGACTTAATCCAAGGGAGGGCCTCCAGCAGGCCCTCCCTTTTTTTATTTAAGCTGTTCATAAAAGCGTCTACACTCTCTCCATGCAACAGCGCGTAGAAAAGAAATGGAACGAAGAGAGAACCCTGACCAATCAGTCACTCTCACGCTTTCTACTCTTCTCAATGGGTGTGCTGGCCTTCTTCTCCTATTTCAACTACTCCCAGAATCTTAAGATCCTGGCTCTCGTTCAGTTTCTTGTGCTTCTAACCCTTCCTCCTGTCTACTCCTGGCTAAGGAAGGGAGCACCACTTGGTATTATCAAACATCTGATCGGTTTTGATGCGATGATAATATTTGTTCCATTACTGTTTGTGCCCACAGCTGAAAACACCGGTGTTTATTGGGTGTTCGGCTACCCGATGATTGTCTTCTTCTTTCTGGGCACCCGAACAGGCTTCGCATGGACTATGGTCTACTCTTTGACACTCGTTACAGGAATTGCACTAAGTCAATTCGGGATGCTCACGCTCTACTACACACCGCTGCAAACAACTCTGGCTCTGATTGAGCTCATCATCTTTACTGCCATCGGCTATTTTTTCACCTCCGACCGTGAGAAAGCTGAAGATAAGCACAAAGTCCACCTGCATTACCTACAGAGTGTGGATAAGCTGGAGCGCATTCTTCATCACTCCTCACATATGGATCAGGCGCTCAACCGCTCTCTTGAAATGATGCTGGAAATCTTCTCATGCAGCAGAGCCTATCTGATTCACCCACTTGACCTGGATTCAAAATACTGGAATGTCGCTTACGAAAAAAGCGTGCCGGAATTTCCCGGCTCATTTTCAATGTGGGGGAAAATCCCGACAAACCCTGAAATGTTCGAAGAGCTACGCAATATTCACGACTCGTCCGAAATTCATCTCTACGGCGTAGACAGGCCTATTCCTGGCCGTCCTAAGTGGGCTGAAAAATTCTCCATTAAATCTGTCATGGCCATTATGATTCGCCCGGACCATGGGAAACCATGGATGCTTGGCCTGCACGAATGTACCCATCCCCGTATCTGGACAGAAGAGGAGAAGCGCCTCTTCCAGGATATTGCGCGCCGAATGGAAGATGCACTTAATCAGATGCTACTCTATCGTGAGTTGACACAATCTGAGAAAAATACCTTGCTAGCCAACAAGCGGCTTCATTACCTGCTTTCAGCAACTTCAGCAGTGATCTATTCATCCAGGGTTTCAGGAGATTACGGCGCCACCTTTATCAGCGACAACGT
>WSZY01000109.1 GCA_013139875.1 Mariprofundaceae bacterium
CGCTGTCATCTCCTTCAGTGAAGAAGAGAGCCCATGTGCCACCTGCTGTTGATTCAGCTCCTCGGCGAACTTCTGCAAATGAGTCAGCGTGCCTGTAAACTGCTCAACCATCACCTTCAACCTGTCCCCACGGATACCCTGGGTAACCTCCCGGATTCCAGAGAGGGCCAAACGGACATCACCATATGGATCGTTCACCCAGGTCGCCAGTGAAGCCAGTTCACTTAGCAGCACATTTGCGTTGCCAACTGCAGGCTTGAGATCTGCGAGCAACTGGTCCAGTGAGGCCTCGGTCTCATATTCCAGCAGATCACCATCGTTAACGGCAGATTTTTTTTCATCCCCCGCCGTGACTTCAACCACCTGTTCACCAATCAACCCCTCTTTGGTCACTCTGACAATGGCATCCTGATGCAGCATGTTCCGATAACGATCGATCAGTTCCATTGTGATTCTTACATTTCCCTCTTCCTGCAACTCAATTTGATCAACATGGCCGATAGCAAACCCCTGGAACTTTACGGGCTGCCCTTCATAAAAGGAGGCCGCCGATGGCGGGGAGAAAAAGATATAAAACTTCTTGGCAAAAACATTGCTGCGCATACTGGCAACCAGCAGCACCAGTATCAGGGCACCAATACCCAGGATGACGAACCAGCCTACCTGCCGCCGCATACTGGAAACAAAATCTTCGTGCTCTACCATATACCACTCACATCCGGGACATCGTCATCAGAAATTTCATGCGTGCGGGCAAACTTCAGCCCCGAACCTTCATGCTCTGATGCACTAAGATAGAGGACTCCAGACCCAAGCAACTCCAACGCGGCCTTGGCCTTTTCACGGAAAAGCTGCAGCCGGTCAGGAGGCATCCCGACGTGTACCTCCTGCGCCACAATAACATCGGGCTGCTGCAACAGGCAGTGACCCAGACTTAACAGCGCATGTGTAAAGCTGGAACGCTCCCCGGCCTGCTGCTCCAGCCTCTCCAGGCCGACAAACTCAGCCACTTCATCAACACGCTTCCTGGCCTTCTGCAGGCACCCTTCATCCCCACAGTAGAGAAAAGGCAGCAACAGATTCTCTCTGAGGCTCAGGTTTGCCATCAGGCCCCGATGCCGAATCATACTTCCAACCCGCAGGCAGAATTCAGGAGAGCCTGCCGGATACCGAATGTCACCACTCTGCAGCCAGATGGATGATGCCAGCGATCCCTGCCCGCCCATATCAGGAAACATCAGGCTTAAAAATGCGTACTGGAAGCGGTTGTTCATGATGATGCGAACACTCTCTCCACGCATGACCCGATCAGCCGGTAACAGATCACCGAAGAGCTTGAGATCTTCCCACTGCAGTATATTACTCATAATACGATCCTCGAAACCACCCACAATGCATCCAACAGAACCATCACTATTAATGCCCCCACAACACCATTCGTAGCCCGGACCGGAATCTGGTTCGGATCACGTCCTACCCGGCAAGCCTGATCCAGCAAAACCATACATGAGAACATGGGGAAGCACATACCCTTTAACATCATGGCAAGCATCATCTCTATGTCCATGCCCCTGCGCACCTCTACGAGGAACTCTGAAAAGTTCAGGGCATAGCTCCAGGAGACAACCAGCCCTCCCACCCAGATGGAGACAACCACAAACAGAAAGGTAAGAATCAAACCGCTTAAAGCGAAGGCAAGAACTCTTGGAAGGTGCAGATATTCATGTGGGTCTATACCCATGCTACGAAGAAATGCATCTTCTCCCCGCACATGCATGTTCCCAACTTCCGTCACAACTGCCACGCCGGAGCGGGCCAACAGGAAAATAGCCACGGTAAATGGCGCCACTTCCTGAACCAGAACACCATTCATTAGCGTCCCGATCAGAGAAAGATCCTGAATCTGCTGGGCAAATATAACGATGCTGTAAACTGCCAGCACCCCTGCACCCAGGGCAAACAGGAGAACCCAGGGCAGGCTCTGCACGCCCGTGAAATAAATCTGTCTGATTAATACATGTGTTACAGCAGGTCTGGAGAGCCACTGCATTCGCAGGATGATAGAGAAGACTGAAAAGAAGAGGCTGTAAAAACGGACAACACTGTTAAAAACAGTGATAGCCTGATCGCCCACTCTCTCAGCACGCCAGTTCCACCCATCAAGGTATGCCTGTAAGGTTCGCATACCGACTTTATAGGCTGCATATCAGGAAATACAAGTGCGGTAGATCACAACCCCTAAAGTGATCAAAACAGAAATGCCTCTATGGATACTCTGAAAAAGTCAGAGTATCCACGCAGGCTACGGATGGCCTGCCAAAATCAATAACGTAAGTGATTGATTTTGTGAGCAAAGTCAAAACCGTGCTTTTGGCTTTGCGTTCTGAACAGGTGCAGGACGCACTTATTCAGAGGTTCTCTATTTCTTATCCAGACTTGCGTGCAGAACCACGCTTAAGTAGCGTCCCGCTCCCTTTCATTTACATTAAAATTCAAGACTTTCGGGGGAAAAATGCTCGAATCAATGCGGAATCAGGCTCAATCATGGATCGCCAAGGTTATCCTTGGTGGTATCGTGCTCTCTTTTGCACTATGGGGAGTTGGTGATTACTTTACAGGCAGTCAGGTAGAGTATGTCGCCGAGGTGGATGGAACACCCATTACAGACAGCACATTTTCCCAAGCCTACGAACGTCAGCTTAACTCCTACAGGGCAAGGATGGGCAAAACCTTCTCCAGAGAGCTGGCAGAAAAGCGCGGCGTTAAAGAGGAGACTATTCAGATACTTGTCAATCGTCGCCTGATGCTTGAAGAGGCTCAAAAACTGGGACTTGCAGCACCTGAAGCAGCCCTGATGGCCAGCCTGCAGGCCAACCCCGCCTTCCAGTCTCCTGATGGGTTTGACCTCAACCGATACAAAATTATCACCCGCAATATGGGCTACAGAACGACGCGTGACTATGAAGATGAACAGCGTCTGAACCTGATGGTCAATGCTCTGCAGCAGGCAGTCCTCGCCTCGGCACATGTTAATGACCGGGACATCAGAGAGAGTTTCAATCGTGAATTTGAACAGCGTGTTCTCTCCGCCATCATTGTTGATCCGGACAGCATCGGTAAAAAAATTAAAATTGATGATGCGCAGGCACGTGCATATTTCGAATCAAACCAGCAGAAATACCGTTCACCTCTAAGGGTGAAGCTGACAGCTGTTGAAATCTCTTCTGAAACATTTGCCACCGACATGGCCATTGAAGCTGCGGATGTGGAAAAAGCATACAACGAGCGTATTGCCGAATTCACCACGCCTGAACGGCGTCATGCCAGACATATTCTGATAAAAACAGACAGTGATGAAGCAACAGATCGTGAGACTGCCCTGGAGAAGGCCAATGCGGTCAAAGCGCGTCTGGATGCCGGCGAAGATTTTGCTGCAATTGCCAGGGAGCTGTCAGATGACAAAAGCACTTCCGACAAAGGTGGCGATCTCGGCTTCTTCGCACGTGGAGTCATGCTGCCTGCATTTGATAAAGCCGTATACAGCGCTGCTACGGGCGAAATAAGCGACCCTGTTGAAAGCCAGTATGGCTACCATGTGGTCAAGATCGAAGCGATTCGGCCTGCCGCTGAAATTGCATTGAAGGATGTATACGAGAAGCTTGCCAATGACATCCGTAAGCTTAAAGCCACGGACGAGGCCTATAGTGTTTCTCAGGATCTCGATAATGCACTTGGCATGGAAGACTCACTGCAGGCCGCTGCCGAAACCATGGACCTGAAAGCCATCGACATTGGCCCGATCAGCGCAGATGAGGCACTTGGTCACCAGCTGCTGGGCAGTGATGCGGCACTTCGGGTCAAAGCATTCTCTGCTTTGCCTGGAGAAATCGTGGAAATTCAGGAGCTGGATGATGGCCGTTTTGTGGCACTCGAAATCAGCGAACGGATTGAACCTGACACTCTGAGTTTTGCCGATGCAGCTGCCCGGGTCTATGAAGATGCCCGTATTGCACAGGCGGAAACAGAAGCCGAAAAAATGGCCGAAGAGATTGTTGCAAAGGCTGCAGAGATGCCCATGGAAACACTGGCACAGAAGTATGGACAACCGCTCTACATCTCCAAACCCGTTCGCGGTAACGGTGTTGGAGATGAGTCTGACTGGCTTACACCGGAGCTTCTTACACAGGCATTTAAGGGTGCCAGCAAGAGTGTGGTACCTGCCCCTGTAGATGTTTCAAAAGGCTTTGCTGTGGTACAGGTAAAAGATATCATCTCCCCTCCAGAGAGTGAGTTTGAAGCGCAGAAAGAGGCTATGCGTCTGGAAGTTGAAAAGTCGAAAGGTGCTGTTCGTTTTGCCCGCTGGATGGCAACCATACGGGACAACCATGAAATCATTATACATAGAAATATTCTTGAACGCCTCTAAGGCGCTTCTTTAATCGAATAGATAAAACCGGGCCTCAGAGCCCGGTTTTTTTAATTGGATCCTCGAAACCTGAATGAATCCAGCCTAGCCCGGCTGTAGTAGAAAATGTATGTTTCGCAACAATGAAACCAGTAATAGACCGCAGCGCACAAAAGAGAAAAGCCGGAAACCGCACAGTGGCGATTCCCGGCTTTCTGTCTGGTGGAGCCAAGCGGGATCGAACCGCTGACCTCCACACTGCCAGTGTGGCGCTCTCCCAGCTGAGCTATGGCCCCGGAGCAATGGATCTTGCGACCCGCTGCGGTCGCGAATACAGCCATGAGCACATGGCAGTGTCAACACCATTTGAGGGTAGATAAAGTGAAGCTTTTCCGACGCACGCTTTCAGCCGATTGCCTGACACCACCGGGGGTTTTCTCACGCCTTGTCAATCGCGGTGACTGCTTCATGTTTGAATCGGCTGAGGGTGGCGAACAGTGGGGTCGCTTCAGCATTCTGGGCATCAGCCCGGCATGCAGGGCAACATCAAATGGCAACACAACCCACCTGCTTCATCGTGATGGTAGTGAAGAGACTATCGAATGCAGTGTGCTCGACTGGTTACGTGATCATGTTCTGAATCAGGAATTTATCCCGGAAGATGATCTGCCATTTGCCGGTGGAGCAGTAGGATATTTTGGTTATCAGATCGTTTCTCAATTTGAAAATATTCCTGCTGATCTTCCTGATCCGGTAGGTGCACCGGAATCAGCTTATCTGTTGGTTGACCGCTTTATGGTGTTCGACAACCTGAAAGGAACCCTGACCTGTTGTGTTCGCCTACCGGAAAATGAGTCTAAAGAGGCAGAAAATGTGTTGGATCGTATGGAGGCAAGCCTCTATGAAGGTGAAATAGCTCAGGTACTGAAGC
>WSZY01000239.1 GCA_013139875.1 Mariprofundaceae bacterium
GATTGGATGCTTCTGATGTTGAGTGGGACGAGGTGAAGATTGATCTTTCCCAGCCATTCAGACGTATCCGGCTGGATGAAGCCGTGTTTGAGAAGTGCCCTGATCTGCGCGGGCATGCCAATAATAAAGCCCTGCTGGCGACCATCTGTCTGCAGAAGATTGAAAACTTCAAGCCACTGATTACCTGGAAGGCCGGGCACTATCTGACAGCCCTGTTTGAGGAGCTGGTCGAGGCTGAGTTGAAGCAGCCTACTTTTGTAACCCACTATCCGGTGGATGTTTCACCGCTGGCACGCAGGAGCAGTGAGGAGCCAACGGTTACCGACCGGTTCGAGCTGTTTATTGCCGGCAAGGAGATTGCTAATGGTTTCTCCGAGTTGAATGACCCGGACGATCAGCGGGGCCGTTTTGTTGCACAGGCTCAGGCGAAAGCTGCCGGAGATCTTGAAGCAACAGGTGTGGATGAGGATTATCTTCGCGCACTTGAGTATGGCATGCCACCGACCGCCGGTGTCGGTGTCGGAGTGGATCGGCTGGTGATGATGTTAACCGGTCAACACTCCATCCGTGATGTGTTACTGTTTCCGCATATGCGGCCGGAGTAGAGGTCTGAAGCAGGGGAGGTTGGGTTGAAAGCAAATCTTGTTATGACCAAGGAGTTGACGGTCTGTCATCCTGATCAGACTGTTTTAGAAGTATTGAACATCCTGCGTGAAAAATCATTCCGTGTACTTCCTGTTGTTGATGAGAATCGTAAGATTCTGGGTGCGGTCAATGTGCTGTCGGTGCTCTCCAGACTTGTTCCTGAATATATCATTACCGGCGACTTGAAATCGATCTCTTATGCACCTGATATGGGCGTGCTTCACAAGCACTATGCTGAGGTGGTTGAGCTTAAAGTAGGCGATATTATGGATAGAAATCCAACAGTTGTTCATGAAGACGAATCCCTGCTCTCCATCACGGCAACCCTGATTACCTATGATCGTTTTGAGTATGCGCTCATAGCGGACAGGGAGAATGTGTTACTGGGGATTATTTCAGCCACTGATATTCTCCGTTGTTTGAGCAAGTCTGATCCAGAGGTTCTGTTCGATGCATGATTCAGTGAACCATGTAATTTTCGGATTGGACCCTACGTGGGTTGCAGTCTCGCTGCTGCTGGGTGTCTACGGCATTATTATGGCGGAGAAGTTCAATCGCGCCGTGCTCTCCCTGCTCGGTGCGGGCCTGATGATTCTCTGTGGTGTGATCACGCAGCAACAGGCCGTTGCCGGCATTGATTTCAATACCATCGGCCTGCTGACCGGCATGATGGTGATTGTCGCCATCAGCCAGAAGACAGGCATGTTTCAATATGTGGCCATCAAATCGGCCAAGGCTGTAAAAGGTGATCCATGGGGTATTCTGGTGATGCTATCTGTCGTCACTGCGGTCTTTTCAGCCTTTCTTGATAATGTAACCACGGTCCTGCTGATTGCCCCGGTGACCCTGCTGATTACCGATGCCCTCGGTATCAAACCCTATCCGTTTCTTTTTGCTCAGATTCTCGCATCCAACATCGGCGGTACAGCGACACTGATCGGTGACCCGCCCAACATTATGATCGGTTCGGCCGCAGGACTCTCTTTTTATGATTTTCTTGTAAATCTGGCCCCGATCACACCGTTTATTTTTCTGGTGACGATCATACTGATCTGGTTCATATTCGGCAGAGGGCTGCACGCCACAGAGGATGCCAAGGCACTGGTGATGCAGTTCAATGAGAACGATGCCCTTGAAGATATTCCGCTGATGAAAAAGAGTCTGTTTGTGCTCTTCCTCGTGATTTCCGGCTTTTCTGTTGCCCACAGCTTTCATCTGGAGCCTGCATCGATCGCCATGTTCGGTGCTGCGCTGCTGCTGCTGTTGCAGACATGGGGCATGGATCTTAGTGCCAAGGATCACGCCTATGAAGGCATCATGGCCGAGGTGGAGTGGACTACAATTTTCTTCTTTGTCGGCCTCTTTATCATTGTCACCGGTGTTGAACATACAGGCGTGATTGAGATGCTGGCCAATAAAACACTGGAGCTGACCGGTGGTGACTTCAACGCAACTGCCGGAGCCATCCTCTGGGTCTCTGCCATTGCCTCCGCACTGATCGATAATATTCCGTTTGTGGCAACGATGATTCCCCTGATTGAGAATATGGCTCCAACCTTTGGTGGTGCGGATGCTATTGTACCACTCTGGTGGGCACTTGCGCTCGGCGCATGTCTGGGCGGCAACGGTTCGTTGATCGGTGCGTCGGCCAATCTGATTGTGGCGGGCTTTGCACAACGTGCGGGGCATCCAATCATGTTTCTTCAGTTTATGAAACATGCCTTCGGCCTGATGCTGATCAGTATTGCCATTGCACACATCTATCTCTATCTGCGTTATCTGAGCTAGGGACACTCTGAAAAAGTCAGAGGTTCCCTGGGTTTTTTCACCAAAGCTATCCCTGAAGGCCGGTTTTAAACTAGAATAGGGTATATGTTGCCTGTTTCTGGATACTCATATGACAGATGATCCGGTTGTTTTTACGATCTTCCTGATTTTTACAGGTGCCGCAATGCTGGCAACTGCTGCTCTCTATGCACGCCAGGCTCTGCTGGTCTCCTATATTCTGCTGGGTATATGTATCGGACCCTGGGGGCTAGGGCTTGTTCCGGACCCCGCCATTATTGAGGCCATTGCCCATATAGGCATCATTTTCCTGCTCTTTCTGATCGGACTGAATCTTCCTGCCCAGAAATTTTTTCATATGGTCAGGAAAACAACCATTGTTGCCGGAGTGAGTTCACTGCTCTTCCTGTTTGTTGGAATGGCTTTTGGCCGCACGTTCGGTTTCACTGTGGTTGAGTCACTGGTGATTGGGTTCACACTGATGTTTTCCAGCACCATTATTGGTCTGAAGCTGTTACCGACGACCGTGCTTCACCACAAGCGAACCGGTGAGGTGATGGTCAGTGTGCTGCTGCTTCAGGATGTGATCGCAATCGTTGTACTTATGTTCCTGGAAGGTATGAACAGGGGGGAGATGCCACTGGTTGAAATAGGCTCACTGTTTCTTACCCTGCCTCTGCTGTTTGTTTTTGCCTATGCGATGGAGCGATATGTTCTGAGCAGGCTGATCCGGCGATTCGACAAGATTCAGGAGTACATCTTCCTGTTAGCGATTGGCTGGTGTCTGGGGATGGCCGAACTTGCTGCAGTGTTTGGACTATCACATGAAATCGGTGCATTTATAGCGGGCGTGGCACTTGCAACCGGAGTGGTTTCCCAGTTTATTGCAGAGAGACTGAAGCCACTGCGTGATTTTTTTCTTGTCATCTTTTTCTTTTCGATCGGGGCAAGTCTGAACCTTGTTGTACTGCAGGGGGTGATTCTACCGGCACTGCTGATTGCTCTGACGGTGCTGCTGTTGAAGCCGGTAGTGTTCAGATGGCTTCTGAAAAGTTCCGGTGAATCCACCGGGCGCTCAATGGAGGTGGGGTTTCGTCTTGGGCAGATGAGCGAGTTTTCGCTCCTGATTGCGGTGATGGCACTGGAGGTTGGAGTTATCGGGGCAGAAGTATCGTACCTGATTCAGGCAAGTACAGTGCTGACTTTTCTGGTCTCTTCCTACTGGGTTGTCTTAAGGTTTCCTACACCTGTTGCTGTTTCAGACAGGCTGCGTAAGGATTAGGAGATTAATCTTCAGGGAGATGGAGTTGTTCTCAGAATTATGATCAAATCGTATGAATGGATGCTGGCACGCCGCTATTTGCGTTCTCGCAGGGATGAACGATTTGTCTCCGTAATCGGCTGGAGCTCGGCTATTGGCGTGGCCATTGGTGTGGCTGCACTTATTATCGTGCTTTCAGTGATGTATGGGTTTGATGCGGAGCTGAAAGATAAGATTCTCGGGTTCTCATCCCATGTTGATATCCAGGGTCCCGGAGAGACGGTGACAGAGTGGCAGGCGTGGCTGAAGCAGGTTGAGTCTCTGCCCGGTGTTAAGCGGGCTGCGCCCTATATTTCAGCTCAGGTTCTGGCCAACCACCGCTCCCAGTCGGCAGGTGCAATGCTTAAGGGTGTGGACCCACTGCTGGAAAAATCGATCGCCGAACACGTTGTTGCCGGAAATTTTATAAACAGTTCTCCTGATGCCGCGCTGTTTGAAGTTGTGGTGGGTAAAGATCTGGCTCGTAAACTAGGCCTTTCTGTGGGCAATCGGGTACGGCTTATCTCTCCCAAAGGTGGCGTGGGGCCATCCGGGATGTCACCGCGTATGCGCGCTTTCAAGGTGGTGGGTATTTTTGATTCCGGATTCTATGAGTATGATGTCGGGCTGATTGTCACATCGTTGCAGTCAGTTCAGAGGCTGAACCGATTCGGTAACCATGTGACAGGAATTGAGCTTCATCTTGATGACAGGGATCGCGCGGGTGAAGTGGCACTTGCCGTGCGTACGGTTCTGCCCGCAGAGGCATGGGTGACAGACTGGACACATCGTCATCGCTCCTTTTTTAAGGCACTGAAGACCGAGCGGGTGGTGATGGGCGTGATCCTCTCCCTGATTGTGATGGTTGCCCTGTTTAATATGGTCTCCTCGCTTGTGATGGTGGTGATGGAGCGGCGCAGGGAGATTGCCATTCTTAAAACGGTTGGAGCTACTCACTTTTCGATTATGCGGATATTTATCATGATGGGCTCGCTTCTCTCCGGGCTGGGAACAATGGCGGGAGTCGCCTTCGGATTGTTGCTGGCCTGGAAGCTTGATGCGCTGCTCGCATTGATCGAAAACATTACAGGGGTGACATTCCTTTCCGGGGACGTCTATTATATCGATCATGTTCCATCCATTATTGATCCGGCCTCTATCATCGTTGTGGTTACGGCCAGTTTGTTGATGGGTCTCATTGCAACAATATATCCTGCATGGCGGGCGGCCAGTGTGCCGCCTGCCGATGCGTTACGGTACGAGTGAACTATGTCTATTGAAGAGCTGCGAAAGAAGGCAAAAAATGCCCTGCTTGGTGGTAAATATAAGCAGGCACTGGAATTTTTTGGTGAGCTGCATGAGGCTGAGCCAAACGATCTGCGCACCCATGTGAAGCTTGCCGAGTTGCGTGAGAAGACGGGCGATACCGCAGCTGCCATTAAAGACTATATTGCTATTGCCAACGCCTATGCCGAACAGGGGTTTGTGGTTCAGGCAATTGCAATCAACAAGATTATTCTGCGTCTGGATGAAAACATAACCGAGGTGAAGGAGCGTCTTAAGGCACTCTCAAGTGAACGCGGTGATGATTGGGCCATTACTACGGTATCTCCGAATAACGACCTTAAGGCCATGGATATCAGCGGTAAAGACCGTGCAAAACTGAGTTTCGAGCGTATGCCACTGCTTTCCGGCCTCTCCGGAGATGAGCTGGAGTCATTTATGGACTCCCTCGAGCTGCGTGAAATTCCGGCACGTGAATATATCTATCATCGTGGTGAAATCGGCGATCATCTCTACCTGATAGGCATGGGAAGTGTTGGACTGGAAGCAGCCATTGCATCAGGTGAAAACAGAGTCTACTCACGCCTGGGAGAGGGTGATTTTTTTGGTGAACACGCCTTTATGTCCCGCAGCGAGCACCATGATGAGGCAATGGCTGAAACTGACACCAGCCTGTTGATGATTAATCGGGAGACATTTGATAGCTGGGTGAAGAAGCACCCTGCGATCCAGTCCACCGTTGAGGAGTTTTACCGTAAACGCGTGCTTGCCCGCATTCTGGCTATTACGCCTGTATTTGAGGGTGTTCCACCCGGTGCACGACTGGCACTCGCTGAGCAGTTTCAGCTGAAATCTTTCAGCAGTGGTGAGACGGTTGTCAGAGAGGGTGAGGCAGGAGATACATTTTACCTTATCCGTTCAGGTCATGTAGCCGTTTCAACCCGTGGCATGGGAAGTCAGGGCGAGCAGATAGCACTTGGCAAGATGGGAGAGGGTGCCTTTTTCGGCGAGGTCTCTCTGCTGACGGATAAGCCGAGAACAGCAACGGTGACTGCCGACGGTGATGTCGAGCTGATGGAGCTCACCCGGGATGATTTTAATGATATTGTTGTCAGCCACCCATCGGTTTTGAAGGTGGTTGAGGCATATCAGAAACAACGTGTTCAGGCTACGATCAAAACACTGATGCGCAGCAAGCCCAAATAATTTTGTGACGGACACTCTTCAGCCACTTCTAAAAATTCAGGATGTTCATAAGCAGTATGCCTCTCCGGCTGGAGATCTGCATGTGCTGCGGGGCGTCTCTTTTACACTTCAGGCAGGCGAGTTTCTTGCGGTTGTGGGTGAATCCGGCTCGGGGAAGAGCACACTGCTTCAGGTTGTCGGCACACTTGATCGACCGGACCGGGGTGAAGTATGGCTTGATGGGGCACCTCTTTTCGGTCTGAGCCAGACAGAGCAGGCAAAGCTGCGCAATGAGAGCATTGGTTTTGTCTATCAGGCACATCATCTGATACCGGAGCTTTCCGCACTGGAAAATGTGATGTTACCACTGCTGATTCGGGGCATTCCTGAATCGGATGCATCAGATCGGGCAATGAGACTGTTTGTACGTATGGGCCTGAAGGATCGGGCAGATCATGTGCCTGCAAAACTGTCCGGTGGTGAAGCCCAGCGCGTGGCTGTGGCCAGGGCTCTGGTCGGGAAGCCACGCCTTCTTCTGGCGGATGAGCCGACAGGAAACCTGGATGAGTCAACAGCACAAGGGGTTTTTGAGGTGCTGCAGCAGCTCTGTAGAGAGGAGAGTGCAGCAGTCGTTATGGTGACCCACAGCACCGCTCTGGCAGCCTCCTGTGATCGTACTGTGCGGCTGATGAACGGAGAATTATCCGAGGCCTGATTCCAAAAATCTTTGACGAATCAAGAAGTTCTGCTACACTCCCTAAAGTTGTTTCGAGTTTTTTGAGGCAACACGTTAATTTTTAACACTGTTGGGGTCATAGTGACAAAAGCGGAAATCGCAAAAATCGTGCATGATCGAGTAGGCCTTTCAAAGAAAGAGTCCGGGCAGATTGTTGAAGCTGTTCTGGATGAGATCAAGAAGGCTCTTGAGAGTGGTGAAGATGTTAAGCTCTCCGGCTTTGGCCATTTTATGGTGAGAGAGAAACATGCCCGTCGTGGACGCAATCCAAAAACCGGTGATGATATTACCATCGCCTCCCGCAGTGTTGTAACCTTTCGCGCAAGTCAGCTGCTGAAGAAGAAGCTGCTCGGGGATGAGAGATGAATCCTCAGGCAAAGGCGCTGATCACAGCCGGCATTGAAGTTCCGGAGCTTCCTGACAAGCTTTTCTTCTCTATCCGTGAAGTGAGTGAACTGTGCCATATCGAGCCGCACGTCCTTCGTTACTGGGAAACTGAGTTCAGACATATCAAGCCTGTCAAAAAGAGTGGCAACCGCCGCTTTTACAGACATAGAGACGTCTATGCAGTTATTCAGATCAAACATCTCCTCTATGATCTTAATTTCACCATTCGTGGTGCAAAGAAGCGACTGATGAGTGGCGACCTCAGTGAGATTGTTGATCAACAGGATGCCCAGACCTCACTTCGAATGATCCGTGAAGAGTTGATATCTATCAGGGATTTACTAGCCGACTGATTTTTTATACATTTCAGTGCAAGTGAAGCGGGGCGTAGCGCAGCCTGGTAGCGCACCAGACTGGGGGTCTGGTGGTCGGAGGTTCAAATCCTCTCGTCCCGACCATTTCACAAATAATTGATACAGTGGTTTACCCTTTTTGAACACATTGCATACAAACCTTACTTATGAACGCCCGCGCAAGCGGATGGTGGCTGAACAGCTGGTTCCCAGGGGTGTTGATGATCCCCGTGTGCTTGAGGCGATGTCGATCGTGCCGCGTCACCTCTTTGTCGACCCGGCTCTGAGCAGCCACGCCTATCAGGACTCTTCACTCCCTATTGGTGAAGGGCAGACCATCTCCCAGCCCTATATGGTTGCAAAAATGAGCCAGCTCCTCGAACTGAAGGGAGATGAGCGTGTATTGGAGATCGGAACGGGTTGTGGCTACCAGACGGCAGTTCTCTCCCGCCTCTGCCGCCGTGTCTACACTGTTGAGCGTATTGAATCGTTACATGAGCGTGCCAGACAGAACCTGCGCAGGGCGAGGCATGCCAATGTGATGCTGAAGTGCGGGGATGGAATGCTCGGCTGGGAGGAGTATGCCCCCTTTGACGCGATTATCGTTACTGCGGGAGGATTTGCCTCGGATGTCTGGATGGAGCAGCTGCGGGACGGTGGGGTTCTTCTTTTCCCTGAGGGTCAGGATAGAGCACATCGACTGGTACGGCGCAAAAAGAGCGGGGAAGAAATAATTGAAGAGCAGTTTGATATGTGTACATTTGTACCGCTGCTGGAAGGAGTGAATCATCGTTGAGCCTGTTGTGAACCGGGATGTGGAGAAGCAGGAGTCATGGCTTCGGCGCTGTTACCACTGGACGCTCTCATGGGCGGACCGCCCGCATGCGCAGACGGCTCTTTTTCTGATTGCCCTGATTGAATCCAGCTTTTTCCCGATTCCTCCCGATATTCTTCTGATTGCTCTGGCACTGGGGCGTCCTGAGAACAGTTTCAGATATGCGGCAGTTTCAACTGCCGGCTCTACCATCGGTGCTGCGTTAGGTTATCTCATCGGCATGATGCTGTTTGCCGCCGTTGCACTGCCGGTCATCGAATTTTACGGTGTAATGGAGCAGTTTGATCTTGCCCGGCACTGGTTTGACGAATATGGCGTTGTGGTTATTCTGATTGCAGGCTTCTCTCCCATTCCATTTAAGGTGTTTACCATTGCAGCCGGGGCTTTTGGCCTGCCTTTTCTCTGGTTTATGCTTGCGTCACTCATCTCCAGGGGTGCACGATTCTATCTGGAGGCGGCTCTGTTGCACTGGGGTGGACCGGGATTGAGACAGCTGGTTGAACGCCACTTTGAATGGATTACCATTGCAGTGACAATTCTCGTATTGGGTGGTTTTGCAGGATTATGGCTGTTGCATTAAGGATTATCTGCCTCATCGGCATTTTTACTCTCACGGCCTGTTACAAGACGGAGCTGCCAGGCTATAGCTACAGCAAGCCCGGCTACAGCAAACAGAAAAAGAGCAGAAGCTACTCAACCTACAGGGTAAGAAAGGGAGATACTCTCTACAGTATCGGAAAACGGTTTGGTGTAGACCACAAGCTGCTGGCGCGCCGTAACCATGTCCGTTATCCCTATACCATCTATGTAGGGCAGCGGCTCTCACTGACCCGGACGGCAGCAAAACCGAAATATATGCCAATCCCCAAGAGCAGAAAGCCAACGAAATCGGTGAAGAAGGCTACGTATAAAAAGCCTTCCGCATCACATCGTAAACCTGCCATAAAGAGTTCCGTGAAATTACGCTGGCCGCTTAATGCCAAAGTGACCAGCCGCTTTGGCCGGCGTGGCAGCCGTATGCATGATGGCATTGACATAGGGGCGAAAGAGGGCACCCCCATCTATGCAGCAGCAGCAGGTGAAGTGGTCTACTCGGATCAGCGTCTGAGCGGTTATGGCAAGCTGATTATTATTCGACACAGTAGTGATATGTTTACTGCTTATGCGCATAATCAGCGCAATCTGGTACGTAAAGGCAGCCGGGTAAAAGCGGGTGCTGTGATCGCCAGAGTGGGCAGGACAGGGCGTACAAGCGGGCCCCATCTGCACTTCGAGGTAAGGCGCGGTTCCACGCCTGTTGATCCTCTGGCCTACCTCCCGCGCAGATAGCATATTTATGCGATATACAGCCTCTGATAAAAGACGCATAGTTTCCGCCGACAGATCGACCGGTTCTTATCTGTCGATGCATGGAGGCACGTATGGCTAAGCGGCGGAGTCTGGACCCTATGACGATCTATATGCGTGAACTTTCACGCTATAGCCTGTTAACAGCTCAGGAGGAGATCGACTACTCCCGTGCGATTTCCAAAGGTGATGAATCCGCCCGCCAGAAGATGATCAACTCCAACCTCCGCCTTGTAGTCAAGATCGCCAGAAGATACATCAACCGCGGCCTTCCCCTTGCCGACATGATTGAAGAGGGGAATATCGGCCTGATGCGGGCTGTAGAGAAGTTTGATGATGCCCATGGCTGCCGTTTCTCCACCTATGCGACATGGTGGATCCGCCAGTCGGTGGAGCGGGCCATTATGAATCAGGCACGAACCATTCGTCTGCCGGTCCATGTGGGTAAGGAGTACAACTCCATGCTGCGCACCTCCAATGAGTTGCGTGCATCGCTGGGCCGTGAACCGACTGAGGGTGAGATTGCCCTGCGCATGGGTAAACCAAGCGCAAGGATCCAGGCGCTGCTGGGTGCCGCTGTTCCGACCGAGAGTGCTGACAGCACACTTCATGATGATGGCGACTTTACACTCTATGATATTACCGAAGATAAATCAGCCGAGCTTCCGGGTGATCAACTCGATTGTGCGATCCGTGATGATATGCTGACGGGGTGGATGGAGAAGCTGACGCCGAAGGAGCGGGAGGTGGTTCGCCTTCGCTATGGTCTTGATCAGGTCAGTGACCCGTGGACACTCGAGGCCATCGGCAGGCATATGGGGGTTACCCGTGAACGAATCCGGCAGATTCAGGTTGTGGCACTACAGAAGTTGCGTACACTTATGGACGCTGAAAAGATCACCCTGGAGGAGATTATTTGAGTTCCACAGCGGCAGTGAACCTGCATGATTATATTCGGGATATTCCGGATTTTCCGAAGCCCGGCATTGTTTTTAAAGATATTTCACCACTGTTGGCAGATGGTGAGGCATTCTCCGCCTCTGTCTCGGAACTGGCATGCCTGATACCGCAGGGTACAGATGTCATTGTTGGTATTGAGGCGAGAGGGTTCATCTTCGGGGCTGCTCTGGCGGCGCAACTTGGAATCGGTTTTGTGCCGGTAAGAAAGCCCGGCAAACTTCCCGGCGAGGTTCACTCGATTGAGTATGAACTTGAGTACGGTATTGATGTGCTGGAAATTCACCGGGATGCTTTGAGTGAAGGGCATAAAATTGTTATTGTCGATGATCTGCTGGCAACAGGGGGAACCGCCCGGGCCACAGTGGATCTGGTGCGTCAGCTCGGTGCAGAAGTGGCAGCATGTCTGTTTGTTATTGAGCTGGGTTTTCTGGGTGGAAGGGATCTATTGAATGATGTGCCGATCCATGCTCTTGTTTCTTACTGAAAAATTCCTAATATCTCTTATAAA
>WSZY01000219.1 GCA_013139875.1 Mariprofundaceae bacterium
CAGCAAATACGTTCCCGCACCAGCATAGGCCCACCGCCAACACAGGATAACCACTTTGAGCCAAACCGCCTTTTCCACCCTTAAGCTGCATCCCGATCTGCTGCACAATCTCACCTCACTCGATTACCGGCTGATGACGCCGATTCAGGCAGAGAGCCTGCCGCATATCCTGGCCGGTAAAGATGTGATTGCGCAGGGCAAAACCGGATCGGGAAAAACCGCCGCGTTTGGTCTGGGCCTGTTGAACAAGCTGGATGTGCAGGCACTTGAAGTGCAGTCACTGGTGCTCTGCCCGACACGGGAACTTGCCGACCAGGTCACGAGGGAGATTCGCAGGCTGGCGCGCACCATCCCCAATATTAAGATTCTCACCCTCTGCGGCGGTGTCTCCATCCGTCCGCAGAAAGACTCCCTCAGATATGGTGCTCACATTATTGTCGGCACCCCCGGCCGCATCGAAGATCATCTGAATCGGGAGACCCTCTCCTTGGATCGCGTCAACACAGTGGTACTCGACGAAGCCGATCGCATGCTGGATATGGGTTTTAAAGATGCCATCAATGCCATCGTTGATCAGACCCCCCGGAAACGGCAGACACTACTGCTCAGCGCCACCTTCCCCGACCAGATCAAATCGATCTCCAAACGGATCATGAACAACCCTGTGATGGTGCAAGTAGAGTCCACCCACGATAGTGATTCCATTGAGCAGCACTTCTACAAGGTGGATTCACTCGAGCAGCGGATGAGTGCCGTGCGCCTGCTACTTCAGCAGCATCGCCCGGAATCAACGGTGATCTTCTGCAATACCAAGATTGAGACCACCGATCTAGCTGAGGATCTTGTGAACCACGGCTTCAGTGCGCTGGCTTTGAATGGTGATCTTGAGCAGCGCGATCGTGATCAGACACTAGTCCGTTTTGCCAACAAGAGCACATCGATCCTGGTGGCCACCGATGTGGCCGCCCGTGGCCTCGACATCGATTCACTCGATGCGGTGATCAACTATCACATTGCCCATGATCCCGAAATTCATGTGCACCGCATCGGCCGTACAGGCCGGGCCGGAAGCAAGGGCATCGCCTGCTCGCTGTTCAGCGACAAGGAAGAGCTGAAGATGACTATGCTCGGTGATTACCTTGAGCAGAAGATTGAGGGCGAACCGCTACCTCCACAGAGTGTGCTGGAAGCTCCAGCCATCAAGCCGAAGATGGCGACGCTGCAGATCGGTGGCGGCAAAAAACAGAAAGTCCGCCCCGGTGATATTCTTGGTGCTCTGACCGGTGAGAACGGCATTGCCGGGAAACAGGTCGGGAAAATTCATATCTTTGATAACTGGGCCTATGTCGCGGTTAGTAGAGACGTGGTGAAAGTTGCACTCAAAAAGCTGACCGATGGCAAACTGAAAGGCCGCACCTTCCGGGTCAGAATGATGTGGGACTGGCCTACCTGATCCCTGGTTTAATTAAATAGGCAAACTGTCCCCGAATCCCAATATGACTGACTATACATTACTCGACAGCTCGTCAGAGAACGGCACAACCCTGCGCCTGCTGCAACGGGATGATGAATACACCATCCGCGTCGATGGTGAACATGGTGAGCTGATGCATAGCAGCGTGCATAACTCAGAGGATGTGCTGGCAGAACTCGCCTGCAGGCATATTGCAGATCGGCAAAGCCCACGGCTGCTGGTCGGCGGTCTCGGCATGGGTTTCACACTGGCTTCCGCCCTGCTCCATGCAGGCCCCGGCGCACGCATTACCGTGGCCGAACTGATGCCTGCCGTGGTGCGCTGGAATCGTGGCGTTCTGGGCACCCTTGCCGGACACCCGCTCGAAGATGAACGTGTTGATGTGCTCGAACAGGATGTTGGAAAAGTGATGCGTAATCATAAAAACAGCTTCGATGCCATCATGCTCGATGTCGATAATGGTCCCGATGGATTCACCCGCGATGACAATGACAACCTGTATGGCCTGCATGGAGTTGAGACAGCCTTTGAATCGCTCAAACCCGGCGGCGTGCTCACCGTTTGGTCGGTAGATACCGATAGAAACTTTACCCAGAGGCTGATGAAGATTGGCTTTGAAGTAGAAACGAAACGCGTTCGAGAACATACAGACGATCTCGGAGCGGTCCACACCATCTGGGTTGCTATCCGCTATTAAGCTTTACCCCTGCGCCCTCTCGAGTTCAACTAAAGCTAAATCAATCGAGTCTGACCCCATTGATTACATTGATTTTTAGGATAAAAAAAGGGAGCCAGTGGCTCCCTGCTGTGTGATAACCAGCCTATTATTTAGCTGCTTTTTTGGCTTTCTTAGCAGCCCTCTTCTCTTTTGGAGTCTTGGCCGCCTCTTTCTTGCCTTCGCGATTACTTTTCTGTTCTTTACCCATGTTGTTTGCTCCTGATGGCCTTAAGCCATAGTCAACAGATCACGGCATAGCCACTGATCTGTTGATCATTGATGTGATATTCTCTGCCAGCCAAACATGCTGAATGACCATATCTTCCCATCCCCAATATAGTACGCCTTTCGCCCGGTATAGCTATTCGTTGCCCGAAGTCGACACAATGCTTAAAGAGTTACCCCCCTTTCCCTGTAATAAATTCAAGGTTCAAGACCTGCCCCTGGGAACCGTTTGGGAATGCAACCCCTTAAACGCTCCATTCTGCTACAGAAATAGTACTTCTAAGCCCGAAGATAGACCCTTTTCAGAGCCTAAACCCTTTC
>WSZY01000060.1 GCA_013139875.1 Mariprofundaceae bacterium
AACGCTCCATGCTGACCATTTTGAAGTGATCGGCCAGAATTTCTGGCTGAATCCGTTTCAACAAAGAGCAAAGTTTGACCACCTTGCCCTCTACCATGAGATTGGAGACTGGATAGAAGAGCATCCGGAGTAGTCTGCTCCCGAATAACGCTTCATGGTTCAATTCACAGATAAATAGAGCTAAGCTTCGCGCCAATTCAAACAGAGGTCATATCGATGGATATTGATGTAAATAAAGTAGCGATGCTGGCTCGCATCCGTCTGACAGATGATGAGGCTGCTGAACTAGGACCACAGCTCTCCAGCATTCTCGGTTATATTGAAACACTTTCCGAAGTGGATACCGAAGGTGTTGCCGCCACAGCACACCCGCACGATGCGGCGATGCCCCTGCGCGCCAATGTTGTAACCAACACAAACCGAAGGGATGAGCTTCAGGCTTCCGCCCCCAAAACTGAATCGGGCCTCTATGTTGTGCCGAAAGTAATCGAGTAAACCATGCCATTTAGTTCCCTATCTGAAATCAAATCCCGTCTTGATGCGGGTGAAACCTCCGCCGTTGAGGTGGCTCAGCTCTACCTTGACCGCATTGCCACCCACAACGATTCTCTGAATGCCTTCGTACACATTGATCCGGCTCACGTACTGGCTCAGGCCGAAGCATCCGACAAATACCGCTCAGAGCATGATGCTCCCCGCCCGCTTGAAGGACTGCCGATCGCTGTAAAGGACATCTTCTGCACGCAGGATGGCCCCACCCGCTGCTGCTCCAGGATACTGGAAGATTTCCATGCTCCCTACGATGCGCAGGTGATCACACATCTGAAAGAGGCAGGAGCCGTTCTTGTTGGTAAAACCAATATGGATGAGTTTGCCATGGGCTCATCGACTGAAACCTCTGCATTCGGCCCGTGCCGTAACCCGTGGGACAGCGATACCATTCCGGGTGGTTCATCCGGTGGCTCTGCTGCTGCTGTAGCAGCAGCATTGACCCCTGCCGCTCTGGGGACGGATACCGGAGGCTCCATTCGCCAGCCTGCTTCACTTACCGGTATTACCGGCCTGAAACCAACTTATGGACGTGTTTCACGCCGGGGTATTATTGCATTTGCCTCTTCACTTGATCAGGCGGGGCCGATGACCCGTACTGTAAAAGATACAGCCATGATCACTGCGGCTATTTCCGGCCATGACAGCGGTGATGCAACATCGGTGGACAATGCACCGGTCGTCGATTGGCTGGGCGCATGTGATGCGACTGACATGAAAGGTCTGAAAATCGGCCGTCCAAAAGAGTATTTTGTTGACGGCATGAATGCCGGAGTCCGCAGTTCAGTCGAAGCAGCCATTGAGAAGTGCAAGGAATTAGGGGCAGAAATCATCGACATCTCCCTTCCGCACACAGAATATGCGGTTGCCGCCTACTACGTGATTGCACCTTCGGAGGCATCGGCCAACCTTTCACGTTATGACAGTGTCCGCTTCGGCCATCGCTGTGACAATCCTGAAGACCTGCTGGATATGTATACCCGCTCCCGTGATGAAGGTTTCGGCTCGGAAGTAAAGCGCCGCATTCTAACCGGTGCCTTTGCACTCTCATCCGGCTACTACGATGCTTACTACCTGAAGGCTCAACAGGTCCGTACGCTGATTCAGCAGGATTTTATCAAGGCGTTTGAACAGGTGGATGTGATTGCCACGCCGACCAGCCCGATTACGGCCTTTAAACTGGGTGAGAAGACTGATGACCCTCTGACCATGTATCTCTCCGACATCTTCACCATTGCAGTCAATCTGGCCGGCCTTCCCGGCCTCTCACAGCCCTGTGGCTTTGCGGGTGGTATGCCTGTTGGCCTGCAGTGGATCGCGCCTGCATGGCGTGAAGATACTATTTTGAGTGCCGCATCGGCCTATGAGGGCGCGACAGAGTGGCACACCAGAGTGCCTGCCGCCTTTGGCAGTAACGGAGGCGAATCATGAGCTGGGAAGTTGTCATCGGGCTCGAAGTTCACTGCCAGATCAATACCAAAACCAAGGCTTTCTGTGGTTGTTCAACCAGATTCGGAGCGGAGCCCAACACGCAAACATGCCCGATATGCTTAGGTATGCCGGGACAACTGCCAGTGCTCAATGCAGTAGCTGTTGATAAGTCGATCCTTACCGGACTTGCCATTGGCGGGAGCATCAATCTTGAGTCCAGATTTGACCGTAAAAACTATTTCTACCCTGACCTGCCGAAGGGTTACCAGATATCACAGTTTGCAGTTCCAATCGTGGAAGGCGGCCATATTGATATCCCGGCCAAAGATGGTGAAAAACGGATTGGTGTTACACGTATCCATATGGAAGAGGATGCGGGGAAATCGATGCATGAAGGGTTGGAAGCTGTTTCCCATATTGATCTGAACCGTTCCGGCGTCCCGTTAATGGAGATTGTTTCCGAGCCGGATATGCGCAGTGCCGATGAGGCCATTGCCTACCTGAAACAGCTGCATCAGTTGGTCCGCTTTCTTGAAGTCTCCGGGGCGGATATGGAGAAGGGCCAGTTCCGTTGTGATGCCAATGTATCGGTACGGCGTCCGGGCGAACCATTGGGCACACGTACTGAACTGAAAAACATGAACTCATTCCGCTTCATCAAACAGGCTGTTGATTATGAAGTGATGCGCCAGATTGAAGTTATTGAAGATGGCGGCAAGGTTGTTCAGGAGTCACGCCTGTGGGACTCTGTAAAAAACGAGTCCCGCTCCATGCGTAGCAAGGAAGAAGCACACGACTATCGCTATTTCCCTGAACCGGACCTGCCACCACTGCGTGTTTCACAGGAAGAAGTTGATGCGATCAAGGCAGGTATGCCTGAATTGCCGGGGCAACTGCGCAGACGCTTTGAAATAGAGTTCGGGCTCTCTCCTTATGATGCGGATGTCCTCAGCCAGACCCGTGGACTTGCATCATGGTATGAATCACTGGTTGCTGCGCATCCGGCTGATCCGAAACGTTGTGCCAACTGGATGGCCAACGAGCTGCTGGGCCGTCTGAAAGAGGCTGGTGAAGAGATTGAAAATTCACCGGTATCAGCCGAATCACTGGCCGGGCTTCTGGATCGCATTGCCGACAACACCATCTCCGGCAAGATTGCCAAGGATGTCCTCGATGCC
>WSZY01000004.1 GCA_013139875.1 Mariprofundaceae bacterium
GACAATCGCATCAACACTGCCGTCACAATCCGCCCAGATCTCTTCGGCTGTAGTCTGACGATGAATCTCGGGATTGGCCGGGTTCTCAAACTGCCGGGCAAAAAATGCGTTCTCAGTTGAATTTACAATCTCTTCAGCTCTGGCAATAGCACCCTTCATGCCCAACTCGGCAGGTGTTAGAACGAGTTCCGCACCCAGAAGTTTCAACAGTTTCCTGCGCTCCAGACTCATTGATTCAGGCATGGTCAGGATACAGCGGTATCCCTTGGCACGCGCCACAAATGCCAGCGCAATGCCTGTGTTGCCTGAGGTTGACTCCACAATAATGCCGCCCTCTTTCAACTTGCCATCACGTTCGGCCGTTTCAATCATCGCCTTGCCAATCCGGTCTTTTACCGAATTCAGCGGGTTGAAGAACTCCAGCTTGGCCACCACTTCGGCATCCAGGCCTGCACTCACCCGATTCAGACGAACCAGTGGTGTATCCCCAACGGTTTCTGCAGCATTATTGTATATCGTCATATCTATCTCCTTTCGTACATGGACGTACGACAAAATCGATAACGTCAGTTATGGATTTTGTGAGCTAAGGGGAAACGACGTTTTTCCCTTAGCGTAAAAGCTAAAAAGTCATGGGCGACTTTTTGCGTATCAATCAATCATCCTTCCATAATATTCTGTTCAATCGGTTCAACATGAACGCCCTGAGACTGCAGCCACTTCACTGATGCCTCAACCACATCCACATCACCTTCAATCTCCAGTCCGACCAGGCCCATATGATCCTTAACCTCAGCGGTACGGATATTGGTAATCACATTAAACTCTTTCGCCAGTTTCCAGATAATCGGATCGCGGACGGTCGCTTCATCAAATGTAAGATAAACTCTTAGTTTCATTATTTCTCCTCGAAAATAAAAATGTTTGTTCGAGAGCAAGGCCTGGTGAATTTGAGAAGCGCAGCATATTTATAATATGTGAGCATCACCGAATTCACCGTAACGCAGCTATCGGGCAGACAGATTATTTTCCGCCGGCGATGGCTGGAACGATGGAGACTTCATCACCATCTTTCAGCGTAGTCTTGCGGCCATCCAGAAAACGGACATCTTCGTCGTTCACATAGACATTCACAAAACGGCGGATTTCACCGGCTTCATCACACAGACGCTCTTTCAGACCTGCATGTGCAGCTTCCAGGTTATCAATCAATTCACCAACATTTGCCGCTTCGATTGCAACTTCATCAGCACCATCTGTCAGCTTACGCAGTGGGGTTGGGATACGTACATTTATACTCATTTCATTCTCCTGTCATTTTCACCATAATTTTAACCACAAAGACACGAAGACACAAAGAAGAGAGAGCAATAAGAAGACAATCGTGTCTTTTGTTTGTGCTTCTCTATATCTATCCAAGTCTATGTTTTCTTTACCTTTTTCCTTTGTGTCTTCGTGCCTTTGTGGTTCATGGTTTCAGTTTTTATTTCACGCCATCAGCTTCAGCGAGGACATCAAACTCTTTCAAACTTGCATTGATGATACGTGGCTTCGTGATTCTGTCTGCCACCGCTTCTATTGTCTTCAGACCGTTGCCGGTAATACACAATACAATCGATTCATCACGAGGCAGTTTGCCCGACTCAATCAGTTTCTGCGCACAACCCAGCGTTACACCACCGGCCGTTTCGGCAAAGATACCTTCAGTCTCAGCCAACAGCTTCATCGCTGCCACCACTTCATCATCAGAGATATCTTCCGCCCAGCCACCGGACTCCTTGATCACCCGGTTAGCATAATAGCCGTCAGCCGGATTCCCGATTGCCAGAGACTTGGCGATGGTGTCGGCGTGAACCGGATGGATCATGTCAGTACCATCTTTCACCGATTTGGTGATCGGTGAACAGCCTGTGGCCTGCGCACCATAAATTGCCGTACCGTTATCTTCGACCAGGCCAAGCTTGATAAACTCCTTGATCGACTTATCCACCTTGGTACAGAGCGAGCCGGAAGCCATCGGAACCACCACATGCTTCGGTGCTTTCCAGCCCAGCTGCTCCATCACCTCATAACCGAGGGACTTGGAACCTTCCGCATAAAACGGACGTACATTCACGTTTACAAATGCCCAGCCATATTTACCGGCCACTTCCGAGCAGAGACGGTTCACATCATCATACTTGCCCTTGATACCAATAATATTGGTTCCAAACACCCCTGCACCCAGCACTTTACCCTGTTCCAGGTCGTGCGGGATAAACACGTAGGATTCAAGCCCTGCCGCCGCCGCATTGGCTGCCACGGAGCCTGCAAGGTTGCCGGTAGAGGCACATGCCACGGTTTTGAAGCCGAACTCGACAGCCTTGGAGAGCGCAACCGATACCACACGATCCTTAAATGAGAGCGTCGGATAGCAAACCGAATCATTCTTGATATAGAGCTCTTTTACGCCCAATACTTTTTCCAGATTTTTAGCTCGCACCAGTGGAGTGAACCCGTTCTGTGCGCCGACAGTCGGCTCACCATCAATTGGCAGCAGCTCTTTATAACGCCACATGGTCTGCGGACGGGACTCGATCAGCTCGCGGGTAAACTTACCCTCCAGCTTCTCGTAGTCATAGGCCACTTCCAGTGGACCGAAGCAGAACTCACAAACATGAGTCGGCTCGATAGCATACTCCTGACCACACTCCCGACATTTCAATGCACGTACAATGCTTTCACTCAATTTAGCTCTCCTGATACGCATAAATGCGATTAAACTCTTTTGTCAGGATCCGGAAACAAAAAAACCTCCGCGTTGAGGCGAAGGTTGAACTTAGAAGATGCATCGGCATTGATGCATTTTAAATGATCAACCCGAACATCATCGCTCCTAGAAAACTAAATCTAGGCAGGCATTGGCACCAGGCGCTGCCGATTTAAAATCAATCTTCAGCCGGTTGCCGCGGTTTCCAAGGGCCTGTAACCCTCCACCGCTCTGGATAAATTCGGATCCATATGTAAGACGCCGCATTATTCGCACATACACATGAAAACGCAAGCCTGAACTTGAGTATCCTGCTTGGTTATGGCTTTCCGACACTGTAGTGCACCCGCTAACAAAGCTGATTCATAAGAGGCATGCAATAATACTTTATGTTCGTTAAGCTCCCGCATCAGAGCCTGTAAACACTCATTCATAGCAGGAGGCTGGAATGGCGGAACAGCACAAGTTAACCATTGAAGGCAATGAGGCGGCAGCCTATATCGCCCATCGTACCAACGAGGTGATTGCCATTTATCCCATCACCCCCTCATCCGCGATGGGTGAGATGAGCGATGCATGGTCGAGTCAGGGACGTAAAAACCTGTGGGGTACAGTTCCTGAAGTGATCGAGATGCAGAGCGAAGCGGGCGCTGCGGGCACTGTACATGGCTCACTGCAGAGCGGCGCATTGACCACCACATTTACATCATCGCAGGGACTACTGCTGATGATCCCCAACATGTACAAAATTGCCGGCGAACTAACCAGCACCGTCTTCCATGTGGCTGCACGCTCGCTTGCCGCACAGGGGCTCTCCATCTTTGGTGATCACTCCGATGTGATGGCCGTGCGCCAGACCGGCTTTGCTCTACTCTGTTCCAACTCGGTGCAGGAGGTGATGGATTTCGCCCTGATCGCCCAGTCGGTAACACTGCAGTCCCGCCTGCCTTTGATACATTTCTTCGACGGCTTCCGTACCTCACACGAGATGAATGAGGCCGAGGTTCCGTCCGACGCTGTCTTGCGGGAGATGCTTCCCGAAAGGCTGATCCGGGAACATCGTGGGCGTGCCCTGACTCCCGATGCGCCGGTGATTCGTGGTACCAGCCAGAATCCTGATCTCTATTTTCAGGCCCGTGAATCGGTAAACCCCTACTATGAGGCGTTGCCGGATATTGTGCAGACCTGTTTTGATAAATTTGCTGAACTGACCGGCAGACAGTATCACCTGTTCGAATACCGGGGTGCACCCGATGCCGAACGACTACTGGTGTTGATGGGTTCGGGTGCGGAAGCGGCGGTGGAAACCGTTGATCATCTGGTTGCCCACAACGAAAAAGTGGGCGTTCTCAAGGTGCGTCTTTACCGCCCGTTCTCGGCCAGGCAGATGATCGATGCGATGCCTGCCACGGTGAAAAAAATCGCTGTGCTTGATCGTACCAAGGAGCCCGGTTCGGATGGTGAGCCGCTCTACAAGGATGTCATGACCGCACTGGCTGACTATGTCGGCAGTGGTGGTAACCGTTTTGAAGCCATGCCGCGCGTGATTGGCGGCCGCTACGGCCTCTCTTCCAAAGAGTTCACGCCGGGTATGATCAAAGCGGTGCTGGGTGAGCTGGAAAAAGATACGCCGAAAAACCATTTCACCATCGGTATTCATGACGATCTCACACAGACCAGCCTTGATTGGGATGCGACGTTCCGTGTTGATGCCACGGCGAACGTCAGCCGCTGCATGTTTTACGGACTGGGGTCAGACGGTACGGTCTCAGCCAACAAGAACTCGATCAAGATCATTGGCGAGGGCACCGATCTCTATGCACAGGGCTATTTTGTCTACGACTCAAAAAAAGCGGGCGCGGTAACGATTTCACACCTGCGTTTTGGCCCTGACCCCATTCGCTCCAGCTACCTGATCGGAAATGACGAGGCACATTTTATCGCCTGCCACCAGCCGATGTTTCTGGAGCGCTATGACATGCTTGCCCATGCAGCTGAAGGTGCAGTATTTCTACTCAACTCACCGCAGGGAGCCGATACGGTATGGGATGACCTGACCACCGTAATGCAGCAGCAGATTATTGATAAAAAACTGCAGTTTTATGTGATTGATGCCTACCGCGTAGCCAGTGAATCCGGCATGGGCCGGCGCATCAATACAGTGATGCAGACCTGCTTCTTCGCCATTTCCGGCGTGCTT
>WSZY01000233.1 GCA_013139875.1 Mariprofundaceae bacterium
GGAGTAGTCCCAGACATTGAGGAATACACCGATCACATCCGCCCCGGCCTCTTTGAGCAGTGCTGCCATTACCGATGAATCGACGCCACCGCTCATGGCAGCAATGACTCGCACACCCTTCAGATGCGACAGATCGGGAATCAGGTCATGAATATCAGACATCGGCGAATCCTATCTCCTCCCCGCTTCATTCGCACCCGCAGAGAGGGCTTTGCAACCAGAGACTGTGCAGCGTTCGTGTTTTACGCTGCACCTGTTTGCAAAGGTTAATCAAGGAGTAGTGCGAATGGTGGGCACCTTTCTTTCGTTCTTTCTTTGGTGCCAAAGAAAGAACAAACATCACCCCCGCAATCGAGCGACAAAAAAACCATCATGCTCTTCAGTTGGGAAAAGCTTTTCGGATGATTGCAGCTCAGCAAAACCCTCCACCACCTGCTCATTCTCCTCGGGATGAATCGAGCAGACCGCATAGACAAGCTGGCCTCCGGGTTTAAGCACGCGCAGTGCTTCAGCAACCATTCTCTTCTGTAAAGCTGAATGACGCTCCACATCTTCTCTCTTGTGCAGAAACTTTGCATCGGGATGGCGGCGAATTACACCTGATGCGGTGCATGGAGCGTCCAGCAGGATTGCATCCATAGAACTATCGGAAAACTCCAGAGCAGTTGCATCGCCCTGCACCACCGTCACATTTCCTGCTTTCAATCTCTCAAGGTTCTCTTTCAAACGGGGAATGCGTTTTTCACTCAGTTCAATGGCAGTTACTTCACTGTTCGGGAACCTGCGTGCCAGCAGTGCCGTCTTGCCACCGGGCGCGGCACAGATATCGAGCAGCTTATCCCCTGCTTTCACTTCCAATGCCAACACAGCTGACTGTGCCGCCTGATCCATCACCTGAAACTCACCCTCATCAAATCCGGGAAGAGATGTGACGGAAGTTCCTGAAGGCAGAATTACCGCATGGGGTGACAGCTCACCTGTCTCCACATCAAGCCCGGCATCTGATGCCCGTTTCATCCAGGCTTCCCGCTGATCAAAAACAGCAATCGAAAGTTTTGGTTTAACCTGATTGGCTTCCGAGATCGCTACGACCGCCTCTGTACCAAAAGCATCCCGCCAGGATGCGTAGATCCAATGAGGCAGCTCCACCCGCTGGTTGGGTTTCAGTTTTGAGGGCACCTCACTGTCACAGACTTTGCGCAGCACCGCATTGACCATGCCTGAAGCCTTTGGATCTCTCGGCTTTACAGCAGAAACAGTTTCGCTCACGGCAGCATGCAGAGGCACACGCATATGCCGAATCTGATATGTGCCCACAAACAGGGCCAGCCGGGCAAATTCACCCGGTTTCTGTTTCAAATAGCGCGAAAAATCAGCCTCCAGTGAAAAATAGCGGCGCAGTACGCCATAAACCATCTCATGTAACAGATGGCGATCGCGTGGCTCCTCAATCACCTCGCTCATCAACTGCTTTAGAACTTCATCTGCTTTTTGGCTTCTGTTCAGAATACGATCAAGTGAATCGATCGCAAAAACACGGATATTCAAGAGCTTTCGCCAGTTGAAAGAAGATCACCCTTTTTCAGATTTACCCCTCTCAGAAACGCATCAGCATCCATGGCCTTCCTGCCTTCCGCCTGCACCTCCAATATCCGATAGATTGATCCATCGCCACAGGTGATATCCAACTGCTTCTCATCAGCAACCGTGCCAGCTGGCAATCCGGTGGAGCCTTCCACAACTTCGCCGCGAATAATCTTCAGCCACTTGCCACAGAACATGGTTCGTGCACCCGGCCTGGGGGAGAAACAGCGAACCGTTCTATCTATAGAAGCTGCCGACTGTGACCAGTCGATCACACGCTCTTCACTGGTGAGCTTCTTCGCATAAGTCACTTTTGATTCATCCTGAGGAATGGGAAGCAGTTCGCCGGAGACAATGCCCGGCAGAGACTTCATTAACAGTTCAACACCCATATCAGCAAGCGCAGACCAGAGCTCAGAGCCGGTTGTCTCATGCCTGATCGGAATTCTTTTTTCCGCGTAGACACCACCGGTGTCCAGCCCCTCTTCCATCTGCATGATTCCGACACCGGTCTCACCATCACCAGCTAGAAGAGAACGCTCAATCGGCGCCGCACCACGCCATCGAGGCAACAGTGAGGCATGCACATTGATTGGAGCGACTTTAGGGGCATCCAGCCACGGTTTTGGCAGAATCATGCCAAAGGCAACCACCACCAGAAGATCGGCCTCTTTCGACTTTAACCATGCGAGTGCTTCATCGTTACTCCGAAGTGCTTCCGGTGTAATCAGATCAACATCGGCAGCAAGTGCGGCCTGCTTCACCGGTGATGGTGTCAGCTTCATGCCACGTCCGGCCCTGCGATCGGGCTGAGTAACCACACCCACCACCTCAACACCACTGGATTCAATCAGGGCATTCAAACAACCAACTGAAAAGGCAGGTGTGCCTGCAAAGACAACTTTTATCATGGTGGATTCAGGAGTTCTGAAGCTTTTTACGCTTCTTCATTTTCTTCTTAATCATGCTCTGTTTCAGACGTGAGAGTTTGTCGATAAAGAGAATGCCATCAAGGTGATCAAACTCATGCTGTAGGGCCACCGCCAGAAAACCTTCAAAATCGGCTTCATGAGTTTCGCCCTCCATATCCTGCCAGCGCAGGCGAACGGCAGCCGGACGATCAACATCTTCATAGATCTCAGGCACGGAGAGGCATCCCTCTTCACAGGCAACCACCCCCTCATCTCTCCATGTGAATTCAGGGTTGATCCAGACCTTCAGGTTTCGGGCTGCAACCGGCTCACTACCATCCTCATGCCGCACCTCTCCACTGCGCCAGTCGGTGTCTGTAATTGCGATACGTAGCGGCATACCAAGCTGGGTGGCAGCAAGCCCGACACCGGGAGCATCATACATGGTATCAGCCATGTCCTGAATCAGCGCCCTAACCTCACCGGTGAGCGGGAACTCAACCGCCCTGGCTACTTCACGCAGACCATCATCCGGGTATATTAAAATTTCTCGAATCGCCATAGAGCCGCACTATATGGAAGCACCATGCGGCTGTCAGCAGCAGTCATCGGTTGGCAGGCCGGGATTCATCTATAGATCCCGATGTCTTTTATAGAGTTACCCTATTAAAGGGTTGTCAGCCCCGGTGGGGAAAATCTCCCCGGCTTACGCAACTTTTACACATTGTTGATAATGTCAACTAATCTAGACTTCTCCCTAACAGGGCATCGCCCCAAAGGAGATTATTATGAAGAAACCTCTAGCTATCGCAGCCATGCTAACTGCAGCACTGTTTGCCTCATCACCTGTTCAGGCCGCTTCCTATCAGGATCGTGCCATGACCACCGGAGCCGTCTTCGGCGGTACCACCGGTGCCGTTATCGGCTCACACAGCAATCAGGCTGTTGAAGGCGCCATTTTTGGTGCTCTTCTGGGCACTATGGCTGGCATCATCATTGCTGATCAACACCGCCCGGCAGCAGTTGTTTACGCCCACCACAGACCTGTTGTAAAACGTCACGTTTACTCTCATCACAGGCCCGCCGTAAAACGTCACGTTTACTCTCATCGCAGGCCCGCCGTAAAACGCCATGCCTATAAGCACCAGCGCCGTGCACACAGGGTCACCGAACAGCGTGCACGCCATCGCCATGATCGTTATGTAGCCCGGGGTTATGGTCACCCCCGCAGTGGAGCCCGCCAGAGTGATTACCGTGCGGCCAAACGCCACGACTATCGTAACCCTGTCGACCGCCGTGATCGCGGCGGTCGAAGTGAGCGAAGGAGCCACAGAGGAGATAATGATTCCTGAACAGTCGACGCATAACTTAAGGCAACCGGAGAGACCCGCCAGAGAAATCTGGCGGGTCTTATAATTTGATCACAACGAGACCATAATTAAAAAACACACTCAAAAAAAAATGTGGCAGGAGATTAACTTGAAATGGCCAAGGACATCCCTGTCTCTTGGCCTTTGACGCAGGCCAAAACATGCGAGTTTTGCCCTACTCACTAAGGCCGTCCATCTATGGGCGGATAGCAGGTTCTAACTAGGGCCGATCCCTACAGGATGTAGGGCGAGCGAATGAAATGAACTCGCAAGTGGAGCAAAACCACGCTTTTGCGAAGCGATCCAAGGCGAAGGGCAGGAGCCCGAAGCCATATCTAATCAAACTGTGAGAGGCACTCTTTGGCGGCAAGTTTGTAGCACTCCGCCAGTGTCGGGTAGTTAAACACATTACGCACCAGATCATCCACTGTACCGTTCAGGTTCATTACCAGCTGCCCGATATGGATCAGTTCACTTGCCGACTCACCAACAATGTGGACGCCCAGAATTTTTCCGGATCCACGCTCCACATTCAGTTTCAGAACACCCGTAGCATCGCCGATAATCTGGCCACGGGCACTCTTGTTAAACCAGCCCCGCCCCACCACATAATCGATGCCGGCCTCTTTCAACTCCCGCTCGGTTTTACCAACAGAGGAGAGTTCAGGAATGGTGTAGATCGCCATCGGCATATTCTGATTCATGGATGAACGTGTGCCCTCAAAAGCATACTCCACAGCCGTTCGCCCCTGCTCCATGCCGGTTGAAGCCAGAGCAGGCCTTCCGATCAGGTCACCCACAGCATAGATGTGTGGCACGGAGGTCTGGAAACAGTCATTCACCGTAATCCAGCCATCAACTGCTTCGATACCCGCTTCACTGACCTTCAGGTGATCGAAATTGGGTTCTCGCCCCTGCGCATAAAGCAGTGTGTCGGAATAGAGGCGCTCACCGCTCTCCAGCAGAGTGCATATCTGCCCCTCCTCTTTACGCACCGCAACACAACGGCTTTTCATATGGAAGATAACTCCCATTGACTGCATCGCATCGGTCAGTACGGAGACCACATCACCAGCCAGATAGTCGAGCACCTGTGCATGGGAATCGACCACCGTCACCTTAACGCCCAGGGCTGCGAATATAGAGACGAATTCGCACGCAATCACACCGCCACCAATCACAACCAGTGAGCGTGGCAGATGTTTCAGCTTCAGAATTGAAGTGGAGTCGAGCACCGTCTGCTTATCAAAGGGGATATCCGATGGCCTGCGAGGTCGTGAACCCGTCGCCAGAATAATCACATCAGCAGTGAGCTTGCGGCTCTCACCGCCCTTGCCAATCACCTCAAGCGTGTGCTCATCAACAAATGATGCCTCACCCGGAATCAGTGAAACCCCATGGCTCATTAACTGGTTGAGGATCACCGACTCCTGCTGGGTGATCACCATCTCCTTGCGATAGATTGCTTCGGAAAGTAACCCGTGTCTGGGTCGCGTGTCATCGGAGAATGCCTCCCGCATACCCCGCCTGCCAAGTTGGGAGGCCATGTAGGCCACCTCCCGCAGTGCCTTGCTGGGAATGGTGCCTGTCTGCAATCCTGCGCCACCGATATGCGGCTTACGCTCAATGATACCGACACGTTTGCCCAGATGAGCAGCATGCAGTGCCGCATGCTGGCCGGCCGGCCCTGAGCCCACGATTAAAAGATCAAAATCTTTCACTGGTATCTCCATTCATAATAACATTCACGGGAGAGAAGTTTCTAAAACCTATTGGGAAACATTGCAAGACAAACGGCAGGAAGTGAAATGCTCAAT
>WSZY01000217.1 GCA_013139875.1 Mariprofundaceae bacterium
AGGCAGGGGGTGGTGCCGATTATACCATGCAATGTGCTGCCGATTATGCAGAACGTGCTAAAAAGGCGCTTCCCGGTTTTGGTGATGCAGCAATTTTTGAACTTCTGGCCGATCTGGCCGATTTTTCAGCTAAACGACCTTATTAATCTACTTCCACCTGCTTTAGGCCAATAATCCAGTTTTATCGAAAAATGGCTATTTTATAGACATTTAGGTTCATTTTTAACCATTTTATATCAAAAATATGGTATTTGTAACATGTGATGCTGGTAACATCTTTCATTTTTTGGCCTCTGTAACTTCTCATCCAGATATCACCAATGGAGTCGGCACACCCGATTTCACGAGGAGGTTATGATGTCATTTTCAGAAATTTATCTACTGTGGTCAGAGAGTGCGGCACTATCCGCTGTCATCTGGAGTGTGGTACTTACAGTGCTGACCTACCTGGCCCGTGAGCCGATGCACAGAATGATCGAGGCGGTCTCTTCTTTGGCAAAAAACGCATTCCAGCAGGCTTCGGAATCGCTATTGGGAGCAGAGAAGAGGCTTTCCGAGCGAAACACCGAAGTACTGATTGCCGCAGGACGCGAGGCATCTGAACATCTGATTGAGCGTGAGTTCGTCCGTATCAACAGGATCGTTGAGACAGATCTGGCGGAGTATCCGACACTGCATAGAAAAATCAGTGATGTGATTGTCCGGATTGATGAGGACTACAAGCAGAGTTCTGATGTTCCACCCGAGGCTCCGGGCTGGGGCAAAGCTATTTCAGCTGTAGCCCAGATATCCACTTCCAAGAGTGATCCGATGGTGGGTCAGATTCTGGAGAGTATTCATGGCTCTCTGGAAAAGAACCATGAAAAGACACTGGATGAGTATCGTAAATCGAGCCGTGAGCGTCACATGCTGCTCAAAAAAATGCTTCCATCATGGCGCGGTATGAACAGCGATCTGAAACAGGTGGACCAGAATGTGAATGCATTGATGGAGCGTTCACGTGTCGTGGATCGCCAGATGGAAGAGTATGAGAAGATCATTAATGAGACCGACAGCGCCAAAAAGACACTCTCATCCTCTTCACTGACTCAGTTTTTCATAGCTGGATTTGTTCTGGCCATCGCCATTGGCGGTGCAATGATCAACTTCAACCTGATTGCACGTCCGATGCAGGAGATGGTCGGTGGCAGCAGCGTTATGATGGGTTATAAAACCGCAAACATTGCCGCGCTGGTAATTATTCTTGTTGAGGTGGCGATGGGTCTCTTCCTGATGGAGAGTCTGCGCATCACCCGTCTGTTCCCGGTGATTGCATCGATGAAGGATGATATGCGCATGCATATGGCCTGGATTACCTTCACCATCCTGCTGTCTCTGGCAAGTGTGGAGGCAGGTCTTGCCTATATGCGCGAGGTTCTGGCGCAGGATGATGCTGCACTAAGGGCATCACTCTTAAGTGGCACGGTTGCTGCCATGGGTGTTTCCGACCGCTGGATTACCACAGCAGCACAGATGGGCATGGGCTTTATCCTCCCGTTTGCACTGGTGTTTGTAGCCATTCCACTGGAGTCATTTATTCACTCATCCCGGACAGTATTGGGAATACTGGCAGCGGGCACGCTACGTGCACTGGCCTTTGCTTTTGCAGTACTTGCCAATACGTCCCATTACATCGGGCGCATGCTGACCAGTGTCTATGACCTCTTTATTTTTATTCCGCTCTGGATCGAAACACGGGTACGCGGTTCGAATCACTCTGAAAAGAAGAAGAGCCGTGGGTTTAATCCCCTGCAGACAGACTCAATGAAGGAGGTGTCATAATGAAAAATATTATACTTGCAATGGTTGCTGCCGTGCTGCTGATTGGATGCAGCAGTGAAGAGACTTCACACAGTAAAGGCGTCTACATGCTACTGGATACCTCCGGCACCTATACCGAGGAGCTGGTGAAGGCGCAGCATATCATCAACTACACACTGGCCAAGCTGAATCCCGGCGACTCTTTTGCCGTAGCCCGGATTGATACGGCCAGCTTCAGTGAGAAAGATATAGTTGCCAAGGTGACCTTTGAAGATCGCCCGAGTGTGGCCAATCGTCAGAAGCGTCAGTTTCGGGAGGAGGTGGACCGGTTTGTTAAAGAGGTGAAGCCAAGCGGCTATACCGACATTACCGGCGGTCTGCTTCAGGCGGTTGAATATCTGAATGAGGCAGGCACAGGCAGGAAGACCATTCTGATCTTCTCAGACCTGAAAGAGGAGCTGAAGAAGGGGTATGTGCGTGATATTCCACTGCAGATGGGCGGCTATGAAGTGGTGGCACTGAATGTTACCAAGCTACGTAGTGATAACATTGATCCGCGTGAATACATGGATCGCCTGCAGATGTGGGAAGAGCGTATTGAGGCCGGTGAGGGCCACTGGCGGGTGATTAACGATATGGAGCGTCTGGAGTCGGTGATAATCGACTAACGTCACTCCGTAACAGTGAGAGGCCTGCCATATGTCTGTATGTGGCAGGCCTTTTTAATCGGGTGCTGTGAAGCAGAGCACTTGTTTGTGAGTGCACTTCAAACATGTCTGTGGAGATAACTAATCCGCACGTGGATGTGCGGCGAGTGAATGTAATGAGCTCGTAAGTGTAGGCGGATATGCGCCGCCGAAGCGTTACAAGTAAAAGGCAGGAAGCCTTTTACGGATCAACAACTACTCATCAAAATCGCGGGCATGATCCTCAAAGCGGGTGTGCTTGGCAATGAAGGTGAGCCTTACGTTACCGATCGGGCCGTTTCTCTGCTTGGCTATAATGATCTCGGCAAGACCTTCGTTTTCAGGTTTTTTGTTATAGACCTCATCACGATAGATAAACATGATCACGTCGGCATCCTGCTCGATTGCACCGGATTCACGCAGGTCTGACATCATCGGGCGCTTCTCGGTACGTGCTTCCAGCGAACGGTTGAGCTGGGAGAGTACAACTACCGGCACATCCAGCTCTTTGGCAAGGCCTTTCAGTGAACGTGTGATCTCACTGATCTCCTGCTCGCGGCGCTCACTGCCTTCCCGGCCACTCATCAGCTGCACATAATAGATCAATATCATGTCAAGCTGCCCGGCTTCGCGTTTCAGGCGGCGGCACTTGGAACGCAGCTCCAGCACGGAGATGGCGGGGGTGTCATCAACAAAGATGCTTGCCTCTGCCAGGGAGCCACTTGCATGTGCCAGCTTTCTCCAGTCCTCAGCCGAAAAACGACCGGTACGAAGGTGCGACATATCGACACGCGCTTCACATGCCAGCATACGCATAGCAATCTGCTGGGATGACATTTCAAGGGAGAAGATGGCAACAACCTGCGTCTCATCACCGCGCACGGCGGCATTCTGCGCCAGATTCATCGCGAACGCGGTTTTACCCATACTCGGACGCCCTGCAACAACAATCAGGTCTCCCCGCTGCAAGCCGGCGGTGATGGTATCGAGGTCTTTAAAGCCGGTCCCAACACCGGTAATGGCACTCTTCTCGGCGTAGCGTTTTTCAAGCTCTTTGTAGCTTGCCAGCATCAGGTCGCTCATTTTACTGAAGGAGGGACGTGAGCGGCTGAACTTCTCCGCAATACTGAGCATGCGCATCTCTGCCTGATCGAGGTGATCAGCCACTTCGCGTGCGGTCTCTTCAAAGACATCCTGTGAAACGGCATTACATACACCGAGAAGGTCACGAAGCACAGCACGTTCACGAACAATGGTTGCATAATGTTTTACATTGGCAGAAGAGGGAGTGGAGGCTACCAGGTCACTCAGATAGGCCTCGCCACCACAAACCTCAATCTCATTGGTACGCTCAAGCATGTCTTTAACGGTGAGTGCATCGACGGGTTGATGGCGGGCTGCAAGCTCGGCAATGGCACTGAATATCTTGCCATTGGCCTCAACATAGAAGTGTTCCGGAAGCAGAGCGCCCTCAAGGCGCTCGTAAGCTTCCGGGTCAAGCATAATTCCCCCGAGAACCGCACACTCCGCATCATAGGCGTGGGGCGGCACTCGCTCACGCAGGCCGCTGGTGCGTGGAAGGGGGGCTGGCTGGGTCAAGCGCTCTGTGATTCGACCTTGATGGTCATTTCAGCGGTAACATCCGGGTGCAGACGAACGCGGAATGGATGTTCACCCACGGTCTTGATCTGCTCATCGAGCAGGATGTTACGACGTGCGGTTGCGTGGCCCGCTTCGGTCAGAAGCTCGGCAAGCTCATTGGTTGTTACAGAGCCGTAGAGGTTTTCACCATCGGATGTGGAACGAACAATTGAGAGTTCAACATCGTTCAGTTTGGCTGCATCAGCCTGTGCTGTTTCAAGCGTATTCATCTGCTTGGCTTCAAGAACCGCACGACGACGTTCAAACAGGTTGCGGTTGCCGTCAGTGGCAACAATTGCTTTACCCTGTGGAATCAGGAAGTTGCGTCCGTAGCCGGCGCGAACGGTAACTTCACTACCTACATTGCCAAGGCCTTCAACACGTTCTAATAGAATTAACTGCATTACTCTTCTCCATTTGCCGGAAGCATGCCCCGGCGAAAATCAAACCAAATATCCAACAGGCCGATAATGACGAAAGGTAATATCATTACAGACCATATCAACAGTAGCAGGTACATAATCACCAGCGTCAGCTGCATTCCACGTGTTTTAAACCACACGTGTGCAATTGAGACACCCTGCAGCGCCAGCAGTCCGGCCAGCATAATAGCGATGCTGACGGCCATGTACTGCACTGAACCACCGGTCAGGTTGGCCAATGCAGCAACCACAATCAGGGCAATCCCTACCGCCTTGCTAAACCTGATCATCAGCATTTCGCTGTGATCACCCTGGAAGAAACCGTACCTGATGGCAATCCTGCGTGCCAGAAGGATATCCATCCACCAGACCATCCAG
>WSZY01000124.1 GCA_013139875.1 Mariprofundaceae bacterium
GTCAGGCGTGATGTTTTTGAAAGGCTGGGAGGCTTTTCTGATCAACCATTGATGGAGGATGTTGACTTCAGCAGAAGATTGAAACAGCAGGGCAGGGTCGCCTGTCTGCATGACAGGGTCACGACATCGAGTCGCCGCTGGGAGCAGTCTGGCATGCTCCGAACCATTCTGCTCATGTGGAAGCTTCGCTTTCTCTATTGGACGGGAGTCTCACCGGAGCGGCTGGCAAGGATCTATCGTGATGCCCGATAAAAGGAGAAGCGGATGCGTGTGATTATCATGTGCAAGGCTCCGGTGGCAGGGCGTGTAAAAACACGGTTTACGCCTGCCTTCACGCCTGAAGATGCAGCCCGGCTTCATCAGGCGATGGCAGAGGCGGTAATTCGCAATACGTCGGTTCTTTTTTCTGATACATGGATCGCATCAGATAATATTTCACATCCGTTTTTCGGACAATTCAAGCTCAAACTGATCGATCAGGGAGAGGGTGATCTGGGTGATCGGATGTCACGTTTGATGCAAATGGCATTCAGGGATGGTGCAGACTCTCTCCTGTTTCTGGGTACAGACTCACCACACATGCCCGACTCCCGTCTGCAGAGTGCTGCTGAATTTCTTGGAAGAAACGATGTTGTGATCGGGCCGGTTGAAGATGGGGGGTATGACCTTATTGCAATGAACAGGCCCCATCAGGAGCTCTTCAGTCGGATACGCTGGAGTTCTGAACATGTACTGCAGGAGACCCTTCAACATGTGGAGCAGCTTCATCTAAAGCTGAAGCTTCTGGATATAAGTTATGATCTTGATACGCCGGAGAGCCTGCAGAGAGCCGCTCCAGTCTGGGATGCTCCTACTCCTCTGCCGGAAAAATATCAGAAAAATTAAGTTTCAGATGAGAGATATCCTGACTGAGCTGCGAATAGACTCCGGTATTGGTCAGTGGCAGTTGAAGCGGCTTATGCAGGAAAGATTCAGTCTCCGGTATGTGGAACCGTTTCCCGGGCGACCAGATACCCTGATGCTCATCCTCTTCACATATCGCCTCCAACAGGAGGTGAGAGATTTGAATCAGCATGGTCACGGCCTGCATATCGGATGGCCATATATCGGGTTCGTGCCACTCCGGGTGGTGGTGGTAATAGATGAAACGATGAATGCTTCGTGGAAGACGCCAGTGAAGACCCAGCATCATACCTGCATCAATGTGTGTGTAGCCCAGAACATCCCATTCAGCCTTAAGCGGCGGAGTGCCCGCAGCAATGGCATCATGTAACTCTCCAAGTTTCTCCTCATCCTCAAGGTGAAGGATTACCAGCTTGCCAATATCGTGAAACATCCCGAAAAGGCTGGCTGCACGCCCTTCAAGAACATGGCTATACCCTGCCAGCATTCTCGCAATGAGTGATATGGCCTGACTATGAAACCATACCCGGCGAATCTCATTGTCAGGCTCTTCTTTGTCACCAAAATCGGGAATCGCCGCCTGCAGTATCAGATTGTGGGCTGTGTCCATTCCCAATCGGGTGAGGGCCAGGGCAACACTGGTTACCGGCTTGGCTCCCGGCACGGCATAGGCAGCTGAGTTACAGACCTTCAGCACACGCGCTGTGATAACAGGATCCTGCTCCACCTCTATGGCCAGATCGGATGGTGAGGCATCGGGCGCATTCAGTATCGCCTGAATACGATGCCATATCTCTGGAAGCGGTGGAATATTATTGATCGAAGACCTTAATCTTTTCAGTACTTCCGCATTGATGGGAGGAGGCGAACGCAGATCAAGCGGTGGGGTCTCCGGAGCCTCGGGGGCGACGTGGAAAGCCCACAGCAGTGTCTCCGGTATAATCTCTTCATGGGGGCTGCTATCACTTTTGTCTGTATCAGATGCTTTCTGGATCGGTTTTTTCTGCAGCTGTTCGTGAAGCTCGGAGAAACTTGAGACTTGTGGCAGCTCTTTCGTGGTTTTGAGCGACAGGGGAGTGGAATCACCCAGTCGGTTTATCATTCCCAGCACTGCCTCACAATCTGCAGGACGATTCTCCGGATCCTTTTCCAGAAGATTCATGATGATCCCGGAGAGTTTACTGGACACCTCAGGGTTGATACTTTCAGGAGGCGTGGGTTGATGGCGAACTTGCTTCTCCATGATTTCAAACTCACCACCACTGCTTGAGGTAAATGGAAGTGTTCCTGTAGCCATCCGGTACAGCATAACGCCAAAAGCATAAAGATCGGTTCGCTCATCGATCAGATTACCCACGATCTGCTCCGGTGCCATATAGTAATAGCTGCCAACGGCAATGCCTGAAGCTGTGATCTCATCTTCACACTGCTTGGTTTTGGCCAGGCCGAAATCCATCAGTTTGATTCCGCCACTATCCTCCAGCAATACATTGGACAGTTTCAGGTCCCTGTGTGTCACATTCTGTTCATGTGCCATTTGAAGTCCTGACAGAATGCCCCGGGAGAGCGTTATAATCTCACCCGGCTCAAGTGCACCCCGGTATTTTGTAAACTCTTTGAGCGTGCAGCCTTCAATAAGCTCCATAATCAGGGCGATGGTGTTTTTATGATCGTGGGAGTCGAGAAGCTTGATAATGTTCGCATGGTTAAGTTGCCCGTGCGTACGCGCTTCACGGCGGAAACGTTCCAGCTGTTTGGGATCCTCTATCAGATGCTGGTGCAGAACCTTGAGCGCAACATCCCTCTCCAGCTCTTCATCAAAAGCGTGGAAAACCATGCCCATGCCGCCCTGGCCAATAGGCCGGAGCAGTCGATAGTGGCCGATTTTTGCGGGGGTGTCCCCCTTGGTCAGGATGTCTCCGCAGGAGAGACAGAAAGCCTGAGTATCGGCATACCAGGTACCACAGCTGGGGCATTGCATAATAGGTTAATTGTTAGCTGTAGGAAGGTGAAGTCAAGACACTGTTAATCCTGCATCATCCAGCCAGCCATGTGAGGCATCAGGAAGTGAATCGGCGTAGGGGATATATGGCTTAATATCGAGAACAGGAGTTCCATCAAGCATATCAAGTGTCTCTATCTCCAGCATACGCCCTTTGACGCCAACAAGCTTAACAGCGGACAGACCTATGCTGTTGGGACGATGTGGTGCACGGGTGGCAAGCACACCCCGTCGCTCTTTAGCTCCTCTTGGAGGCATGACCGTTGGATTCCAGCCCCGGTTCAGGTGCATCCAGTAGATGACCCAGATATGAGAGAAACTCTCAAGATCTTTAACGGCCTGCTCCAGATTCATATCTCTGTTCAGTTCAATGGAAGCGGTGATGGCTTCTCCCAGAGCAGGTTGTCTGGGCGCTGCATAGCGCTCCTGAAACGGGCTGTGCACCACACCAATCGGACTCATGGATATCTGCTGCGGGGCAAGACCATCACTGCTTAAGAAGGGATCAGTATATTTTTTTGGAGGCTTCCTGCCTCTGGGTCGTTCAATCACGGGCAGCATCTAACATGGCGTTGAGCTGTCACAGGTTTGATCTGTCATAAACTCTGCCTCAACTGACCGTTGCCGGATAAGTGATCAAGAGATTGCCTGCTTTCATGCCCACTTTAGCGATCCCTCCTTTTTGCAGTTCACCGAAAAGAATAGCCTCAGCCAGAGGTTTTTTGATCCTATCCTGAATCAGGCGGGCCATCGGTCTGGCACCCATCAGTGGATCATGTCCATGCTCGGCCAGCCATGCCTTTGCCCTGTGGCTTACTTCCAGTTCAACTTTTTTCTCTGCGAGCTGTATCTCAAGCTCTACCAGGAACTTATCAACCACATGCAGAATGGTGCCCTTATCAAGGGCCGAAAAGCTGATGGAGGCATCCAGGCGATTGCGGAACTCAGGTGTGAAGAGACGCTTAATTGCCTCTTCATCGGCATCCGTGCGGGGACGGGGGTTAAATCCTATCGTGCCCTGTTGAATTTCAAACGCACCTGCATTGCTGGTCATGATCAGGATGACATGCCTGAAATCAGTAGAGCGGCCACTGTTGTCGGTCAGACGACCATAATCCATTACCTGCAACAAAATGTTGAAAATGTCCTGATGTGCCTTCTCTATCTCATCCAGCAGCAGAACCGCGTGAGGTGTTTTGGTTACAGCCTCGGTCAGCAGGCCACCCTGTTCAAAACCGACATAGCCCGGAGGCGCACCAATCAGGCGTGAAACAGCGTGTGGTTCCATATACTCCGACATGTCGAAACGAATCATCTCAATGCCCATGATTCGGGCCAGCTGTTTGGCCACCTCGGTTTTACCCACGCCCGTCGGTCCGGTAAACAGGAAGTTGCCAATCGGTTTATCAGACTGGGTAAGGCCGGCTCTGGAGAGCTTGATACTGGCTGCCAGCTGCTCAATGGCATGATTCTGACCAAAGACAGAGAGCTTCAGGTTGCGCTCGAGATTCCTCAGCCCTTTTCTGTCCGATGCGGAGATCTGTCGTGTAGGAATGCGTGCCATTCTGGCAATGGTTGCTTCAATATCAGAAATGCCCAGCTGTTTTTTACGCTTTTTGACCGGCAGCAGGTGAATAGCTGCGCCGGCCTCATCGAGTACATCTATCGCTGAGTCCGGCAGCTTCCTGTCTGTGACATATCTCGAAGCCAGTTTGGCTGCAGTTTCAATTGCCTTGCTACTATATCGAATTTCATGGTGCTCTTCAAAACGTGATTTCAGTCCACGCAAAATTTCAATGGTGTGTTCAACAGAGGGCTCATCAATATCCACCTTCTGAAAACGGCGGGAGAGAGCAGTCTCCTTCTCGAAAACACGGCGATACTCCTGATAGGTTGTGGCCCCGATGCAACGCAATTCACCATTGGCCAGTGCAGGCTTAAGCAGGTTCGAGGCATCCATGGCGCTTCCATTGGCAGCACCTGCGCCAATGATGGTATGAATCTCATCAATAAAAAGGATGGCGTTGGGCTCTTTTTCCATAGCGTGAAGCACAGCCTTAAGGCGCTCCTCAAAGTCACCGCGATATTTGGTGCCCGCGAGCAGTGCTCCCATATCAAGGGAGTAGACCTTTCCATGCAGCAGCAGGTCTGGAACATCTTCATCTACAATTCTCAGGGCCAGACCTTCGGCTATGGCGGTTTTGCCAACACCCGCTTCGCCCACCAGAAGGGGGTTGTTCTTTCTTCTGCGGCAGAGAATATGCATGCAGCGTGAAAGCTCTTCGTTGCGTCCGATAAGTGGATCGATTTTTCCTTTTTTGGCTCGCTCTATAAGATCGATACAGTAGCGCTTGAGGGGTGATGCCTGCGGGTCCGGCTGATCGACACCGATGCCGGGCCTTGGCTCCTGAAGCTCCTTGCTGCTATCCACCATGCTGTGAGAGATATAGGTCACCACATCAAGACGGGTAACGCCCAGAGTGCTCAGATAGTAGACAGCATGGGAATCTTTCTCGGAGAAGATGGCAACCAGCGCATGCATGCCGGTCACCTCATGTTTGCCGGCAGACTGGACATGCATTACTGCACGCTGAATAACCCGCTGCAGACCGATACTGGCAGTGGTCTCGCCAATATCCTCAGGAAGAAGTGCAACGTGCTCCTGTATGAAGCTGTTAAGTTCATTTCGAAGCCCGTTGATGTCCACGTTCAGGCCTTCCAGAACTTTTTTTGATTCAGGGTTATCAAGCAGGCCGAGCAGCAGATGCTCAACGGTAACGAATTCGCTGCGACGCATGTGCGCATCACGAAAGACGTCATTCAGTGACTGTTCAAGGTCTTCGTTCAATATTCCCATATTTGCCACCCTGTTTTATATCTGTCGTCAGCATGCCGGAGTTTTGAACTCTCTTGCCAGCCTATCAGTCGTTACTCTCTACCTCAATCCTACACCTGAGTGGATGTCCATGTGCTTCACAGTAGCTCTCCACCTGAGCCACTTTGCTCTCTGCAATATCTTTCGGACAGATGCTGCAGACAGCCTGCCCCTCATGATGAATACGTAACATGATTCTTGATGCTTCATCCCCGGACTTTCTAAACAGGCTGCAAAGCAGGTCAACCACAAACTCCATAGGCGTATAATCATCATTGAGCATAATGACCTTATACATTGGCGGCTTTTTTAGCTGCGGCTTTTCTGTTTGAATTTCAGGTGTCTGAATCATCGTCATATCCATAACGCGAATTTTAGTGCCTTTGTCGATAGAGTGCGAGGATTGAAAGATATGAACAGGCAGATGGATCCGGTTATTCATAGATTCCATAACCCCTACAGGAGATAAATAATGGCGGAACTGAAATGTATTCTTTGGGATGTGGACGGCACCCTGGCCGACACTGAGCGTGATGGTCACCGTGTTGCATTTAACATGGCTTTTGAGGAGGCGGGGCACAACCGCAGCTGGGATGTTCCGACCTATGGAGAACTGCTTGCCGTAACAGGTGGTAAAGAGCGTATCAAATTTGATATTGAGCGCGGTGATATGCCGGATATGCCTTATGAAGAGATTGCAGGCCTGCATGCTAGAAAGACTGAACATTATCAGAGTCTGATTGCTGAAGGGCGCATTCCCCTTCGCCCGGGAGTTCGCCGTCTGCTTGAAGAGGCCTGTGAAGCGGGTATTACGCTGGGCATTTCCACCACAACAACACCAGCAGCACTTGATGCCCTGATCGAACACTCATTAGGACGCGAGTGGTTTGACCGTTTCGCCATCCTGGCTGCCGGTGACATTGTCCCGGCCAAAAAGCCCGCTCCTGACATCTACACCTATGCGATGGATCAGCTGGGTGTTTCAGCGGAAAACACCATGGCTCTTGAGGACTCGGAGAATGGCTGGAAATCGGCCAGTGCAGCCGGGCTAAAGTGTATTATTACGGTAAATGATTACACCAAATTACATGACTTTGGCGGTGCTGATCTTGTCGTCTCCGGGCTCGGCGAACCCGATCATGATGGCGTTGTGATCTTCTCCAACCCACATGCGCTGAAGCTGCACCATGTACAATTGAAACACCTGCAGGCAATCATGAATGGCTAACAGCGCTGAACTCTCCCTTTTTGATTCACACTGCCACCTTGATTTTCCACAATTTGAGGATGATCGGGCTGAAGTGTTTGCGCGCATGCAGGAGGAGGGCGTTGACCGCTGCGTCTCGGTGGCGGTTGATTTTGAACATCTATCCAGACTGCAGAAACTGGCAGAGCAGCATGACAGTGTCTGGTTCTCTGTTGGTATTCATCCCAATCATGAAGTGGATGAAGAGCCGACCGTTGAGCAGCTCTGCAGACTCTCAGACCACCCCAAATGTGTTGCCATTGGCGAAACAGGTATGGATTTCTTCCGCCACCATGTTGACCCGGCTCTGCAGGAGAGTCG
>WSZY01000144.1 GCA_013139875.1 Mariprofundaceae bacterium
CTGGCTTTTGCCTGGATGATGGGTGATCTCTCTGATTCCGATATCCCAACAGCTCTTTTGCTGGCTGTTTGGGCCATTGCCCTGCTCTATGGTCTTTCTCTTTCGCGATCACTGGATGCACTTCTGCTTGGTGAGAAACATGCAACCATGCTTGGTGTTGATGTGCCGAAACTGAGGCGGACGTTGCTTATTCTTGCCTCTTTTGTAACCGCCATCGCTGTTACGGCTGCCGGAACCATCGGTTTTGTGGGTCTGGTAATTCCGCATTTGATGCGTCTGCTGTTTGGCAGTCTTCACCGGATGGTGCTTCCTGCTTCTGCACTTGGTGGGGGCCTGCTGTTAATGCTTGCCGATGCTGCTTCCAGAAGTGTGATTGCGCCTGCCGAGTTACCGGTGGGAGTATTGACCGCAATGATCGGCGTGCCTCTGTTTTTATGGCTGTTGCTGAAACGAACATGATGGCGGATATGACTGTTTTTGAAGCAAAAAACCTCTCTCTCGTAAGGGGAGGCCGCGAACTGTTCCGGGGCATGGATATTGAAGCCGGGCCTGGCACCATCGTTGCTGTCATTGGCCCGAATGGAGCGGGAAAATCAAGCCTTCTGATGGCTCTCGCAGCTGTTCTTGTGCCGGCTTCAGGTGAGTGCATCATGCAGGGTCGGGCAGTAAGCAGTTACTCCAGAGCGGAACTGGCACAACTGATTGCATGGCAGGGTGAGCTCCCACCAACCGAGTTCGGACTGACGGTAGAGCAACGGCTGAAGCTTGCAGCCATGGGAAGCGGTGATGCTGGCTTGATGCATCATGCCATAAAGGAGATGGATATTGGTACTCTGCTGTCGAGAAGCCTGGCGGAACTCTCCAGCGGGGAGAGGCAGCGGGTAGAGATTGCTTCGGTGATGCTGCGTGATTGCCCGTTATGGCTGTTTGATGAGCCGACTTCACATCTTGATCTGCAGCATCAGGTTGCATGCCTGAATATGTTTCGTGCAGAGGCCCGAAAAGGCCGTGTGATTGTCACAGTACTGCATGACATTCAGCAGGCTGCCTCAGTAGCTGATAAGGTTATATTGATTGATGGCAGGGGTGGTATTGAGTGCGGTGATGCCAGATCCATGATGGTGACTGATAAACTGGAGTCGCTTTTCAGGGTGAAGTTGGCCACTGTATCTCTTGATGGCCGTGAAGTGCAACTGCCTGACTACAGAGGCCATAAAGATACGGGAGAGCAATGAAACCTCGGGACAAACAAAAAGGATTGATTGTTGTGAACACGGGGGAGGGTAAAGGAAAATCCTCCAGTGCCTTTGGCATGGCATTTCGTGCGGCCGGATGGGGTATGAAGGTGTGCGTGATCCAGTTTATTAAGGGGAAATGGAAGACGGGTGAGCAGAAGGCCGCTGAAAAGTTTGATAATATCGAGTGGCATGCACCGGGTGATGGATTTACCTGGGATACGAAGAATCCTGAGCAGGATATCAAAACCAGCCATGAAATATGGGAGTTGTGCAAAGAGAAAGTACGCTCTGAAGCGTTTGATCTGGTTGTCTGGGATGAGATTAACTACTGCACAGGCTATGGCTGGATCAGTGGTGAAGAGATTGCGAAGTTTCTAACCGAGGAAAAACCAGCGTGGATGCATGTGATTTTGACGGGGCGTAATGCAGCACCTGAAGTGATTGAAATAGCTCATACCGTGACTGAAATGACCAAAGTCAAACATGCATTCGAACAAGGGATTAAAGCAACACAAGGAATCGAGTTCTGATAAATATATTACTGGCACATGGTTCCTCCGATTCACGGCATGCTGCAGAGGCTCAGGCTCTGGCCGAAAAGGCTTCAGAGCAGATGGGAGAGGCTATCGAAGTGCACTATCTGGACACTGAAGCACTGCCTGAAGGGGCCCGTGTTCTTCCACTTCTGCTCGGTGAAGGCTGGCATGCCCGGAATGATATTAGCAGACTGTCGCAGGCGTCGGATTGTAGCATGCTGCCTTCACTGTCGGATCGGGCCAGCTCTATTGCCGGTATGGCCGGAGATATGGCCTCAGATACTCTATCCGGTGGGGGGAACACCATCTTTGCCCTCTATCACTTTCGCGGCTTTGAAGCAGTGAGTAGTGAACTGAAGGGTTTGGAGAGCCATTTTTCACGCATGGCACTGGCTGCCATCTATTCATCTCCGAATGTTGGAGAGGTGCTGGCAGAGTGGAATGATGAAGAGGTGAAGAATATTCTGGTGCAACCGCTGGCACTGTTTGAAGGGCGGACGATGGAGAAGCTGCGTCGCATCATTGCTGAATCAGATGTTGATGCGCTAACCGGCCCGGTACTCTCTTCACATACAGGATTCCCTGCCTTTATTGCCGATTGTTTCCGGGAGTCGACATGAAACTTGATGCTCCACTGAAAGCTGGCGAGGTCGCACTGGTTGGTGCAGTGCCGGGTGATGCCAGCCTGTTGACACTGGCTGCCGCTAAATTGATTGGTAACTGTGATGTGGTTGTGTTTGACGCGCTGGTCTCCGATTCGGTGATGGATATGGCTGATCCGAAGGCTGAAAAAATACCCGCAGGAAAGCGCGGTGGCAGGGCATCGGCCAGGCAGAGTGATATCTGCGAGACATTGATTCGTCTGGCCAGTGCAGGGAAGCGGGTTGTTCGACTGAAAGGCGGAGATCCGTTTGTTTTCGGCCGTGGCGGTGAAGAGGCCAGAGCCCTGATGGAGTCCGGCATCCTGTTTCGGGTCATTCCCGGCATCACGTCCGGTGTGGCTGCTCCTGCCATGGCCGGCATTCCGGTTACGGACCGTGCTGTAAACGGTACGCTGGCCTTTCTGACAGGGCATGAGGCGAGTGATGATAGCCGTATGGATTGGAAAGCACTGGTTGAGGCATTTCCTGTTCTGGTATTTTACATGGGTGCGAGAAACCTGCCGGAGATCGCCAGCCGTCTCCTCGGTGCAGGTTTAAGCAGAACGACGCCTGTAGGGGTTATCTATTCAGCATCCCTGCCAAATGAGTCCTATTCGGAAGGGACGCTTGAGGCGGCAAAATCAGGAGTGCTTGAGGCAAAGTCACCTTCCATTGTGATTGTTGGCGAAGTGATTTCGGACAGAACTCCATGGAGGGAGTGATTAGTAACAGGCCGGTAATATTACCAATATTCAGGTCTGTTAAGTGCTTCAACACAACAGGAATTACCAGTAATCGGTTCAATTTCATCACTAACCAGTGATTGACCCAGCCACCCTTCCGGGCAGGTTAATTTCAAGGGGGCTTTTACCAATTTTTCAGCAATGAGGCTAAATCCAACTTTAGAGTAAAAATCAGGATCACCATATGTAAACGCCAGCTCTACTCCATTCTCTTTTAAGGTGTTAAGGCCAAAACTGATTAACTTCTGACCTATTCCTTTTCCCTGATAGCTTGTCTGTATTGCTACTGGACCTAAAAGAAAAGCATTAACCTCACTTTCAAACGTCAACTTGGAAAAAATGATACTACCGATGATTTTCTCATTTTCAGTGGCTACAAAACCATAAAGATCATGAGCATCAGCAGTGGTCATTAAATCATAGGCTAAATTTCCTATTAACAGGCCTTCCGATTGCCCTTCCGAATCTGAAAATGTTTTAGTGAATAGCTGTCTGATTTCTTCAATGGTGCCTGGGTTATATGTTGAAAGTTTCATGAATTCCCTTTTTTATTCTGAACAGGGAACCATTGTAGCCTAAGTTCCCAATGTCCGCTTCTGGCCGAAAGTGGCCGCTCAATACGACATATTTTTCAGTTAGTTAAAGGGCTTCGGCCATGTTGGCGAGCATGGCGTAGACCGGGTAAATGACCGGTTCTCCCAATAGCAGGTCAATGAGCGGCGAAGCGGCTAACAGGGTGTAAAGTCCAATGGTGTAGTGCCTGTCAGATAGTTTTGACAGTGGCGCCCCATGTTTTGATGCCAACAGCAGCTCTCCCACCCATTGTCCGGGAAGCGGAAGCAGGTGCATACAGGCCATGCAGAGATTGTAGAACATGAACAGTTTCGCCCACCAGTGATGCAGCGGCGGCAAGCCGGTTGGAGGCTGATGGTTCAGGCTCCAGCTGTAGAGAAGGAACCCGGTGATGGAGAGGAGCACGTGTCCCAGAAGGCGGTAGAGGGCGGCTCTGGCTCCGGGTAGCAGGGGCTGGGGGATGGCAAAGATGACCCCGCGTGTGAACAGAATAGAGGCAATCCAGGGCAGCCATGTACCGGACCAGCTTATGGCATAGAAAGGGTGTGGGGGTGAACGGTGCAGTAGTCTGGCCTCGATCATGGTGATGCAGGTAAGCGAAATGATAACAGGCAGACCATAGAGCATGATCTGCCTGATAACGATCTCCAGCCATGCATCCATTACCGGCTCATCAGCTTCAGGGTCAGATCCGGCCCGATGAATCGATGCTGGAGGTTCAGATAGATTGTAC
>WSZY01000126.1 GCA_013139875.1 Mariprofundaceae bacterium
ACACGCACTTCACCCAGATTCGGTGCTTCGCGGAACAGCGCTGCACCGCGCAGCATGCCATTAAAATCAATGGGTCCGCCACGGCCAACAAAGGCTTCATAATCCTTCACCATGGGGTGTTGACGCAGCAGGTCGCCGATATCACGCGCCACACGATCCGTATTCTCAAGTGTGGAGCCTTCAGGCAGATCAATGGTGATGTTAAATGTGTTCTGATTGCCTTTGGGCAGCATTCTCAGCTCAACCGTCCCAGGTGTTAAAGGGCCATTGATGCCTGATGGACGCAGAAACTGCCAACCCGGCTGCAGCATCGCAGCAGTAAACAGGGCAGCAATCACCACCCAGAAAACAAGGCGTGTCGATGAGCTCTCAATCAGTGGCCTGGCCAGACGCAGATATGTGGTTCGCACCCAGTCAGAAGGCTCACTGTCTCTCTCCTCAAGTGTCGGAGAGGTAATTTTGCACGGCATCCAGCGTTGAGAAATCCAGGGGATAAAGGCATAGGCAATAACCAGTGATGCAGCCATAGCCAGAGGAGCATTGAACGGGATCGGCCCCATATATGGCCCCATCATACCAGTCACAAATGCCATCGGAATAAATGCCAGAATCACTGCAATCGTTGCGACAATCGTAGGCTTTCCGGTCTCATTAGTTGCCCGGATAATCAGCTGGGCTTTATCAGACATCTGTTTCGCACCCCTGTGCAGGTGACGATGGATATTTTCAATCACTACAATGGCATCATCAACAAGCAATCCAAGTGCCAGAATGAGTGAAAACAGTGTGATCCGGTTGATGGTCTGATCAGCCATCAGTCCGATCGCCAGCACGATGAACAGGATCAGGGGAATGTTCATCGTAACAATCGCTGCTTCCCGCCATCCCAGAAAGAGCAGCAGAATCAGAATAACGGTGGCAATCGCAATGCCCAGATGTTCAACCAGCATATTGACCGCATCATTGGCCCGTTCACCCGAATCGCGCGTAATATCGACACGTACATTGCCCGGGATGAAGTCACCCTTAAGCTCTTCAAGCTTGGTATTGATGCGTTCGGTAACAAAAACGGCATTGGTGCCGCGTTTTTTGGCCAGAGCTATGGATACCGCAGGTATTTCCGGGTCCTGACCTCCAATGATCTGTGCTCCGGCCGGGCCGAAGCCGATGCGGTGCAGTTGCTCCACATCTGCCGGACCGTCAATAATGGTGGCAATGTCGCGCAGATAGACCACCTGATCCTCTCGCTGCCCGACAATCAGCGAACCTACTTCCTGAGCATTTTTCAGATAACCATCAAGCCAGATACGTGTGACTGCATTATCACCGACCAGCGAGCCAACAGGCCCGCCTGCATTGGCACTCACCAGAACAGTGTGTAACTGATCCAGTGTAATACTGTAAGCCGCCATTCTGGCTGCATCAATTTCAATACGGATTTCACGATCCCGGCCACCGACGATATCGGCCACTGATACACCTTCAAGTGGTGCCAGTTGCTCACGAACCCGTTCAGCCAGACGTTTGAGCGAGAGGCCGTCCATGTCCGGTGACGAGAGTGTAATAACCGACACAGGGACATCATCAACATCCATCGGTTTGACTAACGGCTGCGTTGCTCCGGGTGGAATACGATCCAGATTGTGCATTATCCGGTCATACAGCTTAACCAGACTGGCCTCTTTATCCTCACCCACCTCAAACATTACCGTCACGACACCCATTGAATCCATGGCGGTGCCGAAAGTGTGATCTACACCTGTCATTTCGCGCAGAACCATCTCCAGAGGCCGGACAATCAGATTCTGGACCTCTTCAGGGCTTGCGCCCTGCATCTGTACGATCACATTGGCTGCCGGCACATCAATCTGCGGGTTCTCCTCACGTGATGTCACCGATAGCGCCACCAGACCAACAATAAAAATAAGAATGCTGATAATGGGTGTCAGGTTGGTTCGCATCGCCACCTGCCCGAGGCGGCCGGCAATATTCAATGGTGGCTGTTCCACGATATCTTTCTCTTGCATGCTTACTTTTCGTTGACGACAGGTTGAATTTTCATGCCGCTTTTTAAAGCCGGCCTGCCATTCCAGGCAATCACATCTCCGGCATGCAGCCCTGCCAGCACTTCAATATCATCACCCTGCTCCGTTCCCAGACGCAGCAGACGATACTGGGCAATGGATTCATCATTGAGCAGATAAACTGCGTGCAGTCCTGAACGGAGAATGACGGCTGCCTGTGGAATCAGAAGGGCCTGACGGGTGCCAACATGGAAGCCGGTCTCCGCATACATTCCCGGATGCACTTCATCCGCTGCCGGCAGAGCAATCTTCACCAGGAACTGGTGTGAAACCGCTCCGGTGGCCTGAACCACCTGGCGCACGATGCCCTGCCTGCTCTGCTTCAATGATGCAATATTAATGTCAACCCGGTCGCCTTCATGAATTCTGCTCACAAAACGTTCGGATACATAGGTTTCAACCAGCAGGCTTGTCGGGTCTTCAATGGTCAGAATGGCAACTCCGGGTGCTGCAAGATCACCCTGACTCATCCGTTTTTCGACCACGACACCGGCTACCGGCGATCGTACTTCAGC
>WSZY01000162.1 GCA_013139875.1 Mariprofundaceae bacterium
TTGCTGCTCCACTACTGGTTGAGGCGAGTTTCGGTCTTGCTGCTGTCATTATCGGTGAGGCGGGCCTCTCATTCCTCGGTGTGGGTGTACAGCCTCCTGCCGCTTCGCTGGGTACGATGATCCGCGAGGGGACAAGCCTGATGCTGGTCGAGCCGTTGCTGGTCTTCTGGCCCGGTCTGATCCTCTTCATGGTGGTGATGGCTGTGAACCTGTTGGGTGATCGCCTGCGCGATAGATTAGATGTTAAGTCGGAGCGTACAGATGTTTGAGAGTCTGGTGATTGGCCTGAGGGGAACAGCCCTGACTTCTGAGGAGAAGCGATGGTTGGGTGAAAACCCACCTGCAGGTGTGATCCTCTTTGCCCGCAATATTGAGAGTCCCGAGCAGGTGAAGGCGCTGCTTGCCGAAGTTCGTGAGCAGAGTGGCGATGATATTGCAGTGGTAATCGATGAGGAGGGGGGTCGTATCAACCGGCTGCCGTGGCCGCCGTTTAACAACCGTACGCAGGCTGATAAGTTTGGCAGACTTTACGAGAACGACCCTGAGACCGCAGTCAGCCAAGTCTATGATGATGCCTATGAGGTCGGGGTTGCACTGAGGGAGTTGGGGTTCACCCACAACTGTGCACCGGTTCTCGACCTCTTTCATCCGGAGGGGCACGCCATTATCGGCAACCGTGCCTATGGCTCGACGGTTCACAGGGTTGCCTCACTCGGTGTGGCATGCATCCACGGTTTGCAGGAGGCGGGAATCGAGGCGATCGGGAAACACTTTCCCGGTCATGGACGGGCCGATGCGGACTCCCATGTTGCTGTGCCGGTGGTGGATGCACCGATTGACAGACTGTTGGAGGAGGCGGAGACGTTCGTATTGAGTTTCTCCCAGAACCTTAACCATGTGATGACAGCGCATGTGATCTACCCGGCAGCTGATGAAAAGGTGGCAACACTGTCGCACTACTGGATAGATGATGTGCTGCGTGAACAGATGGGCTTTTCCGGCACCGTCTGGAGCGATGACCTCTGCATGAAGGGTGTGGGCAACAATCTGCATGAAGCAGCCGACGCAGCAGTGAAGGCAGGCTGCGATATATTGCTGGTGTGTGAACCTGAAGGTGTGGAGCAGCTTTACCAGGCTTGAGTTTTTCGCAGGTTGGTTATCATTGAATATTTATTATATCTGCCTCCGTGCTAACAGGAGGATGCATATCCGTAACCATTTACAAATTTAAATAAGCGTGAGTGATAAAGCAGTGCTACCCATGAATGGTGAAAAGGGGCTTTGGACACATGGATTGTGATGGTCTAAAGTCAGAAAAGGGATTTAAGTATTATGAAGTTGAATATTAAGGGTGGTGCAGCAAAGAGAGTCCTGGAAGAACTTTTTGATGCAATCGTTGATCTCGAGATGGAACGGGAACTGCCTGCGATTCCTGAAAAAATTCTTTTCTACGCTCGAAAGATGGTTGGAGCATCTGCAGGTAGCCTCTACTTGCTTGAAGATGGAACACTTAAATTAAAAGTTTGCCAGAATGATGAGGTTGATGTTCATTCTGTGATCGATGCCAGTAACATGAAAGGTTCGGAACTCTCTCTTGATCATACAAGTATTGCCGGATACTCGGTGGTTTCCGGCGAGGCAGTTCATGTTCCTGATGTCACCAGAATTGCTGCTGACCTGCCATATAAATTTAATTCAGAGATAGATAAAAACTCCGGTTTTATTTCCAAATCAATTTTGGCCGTACCGATACGGCATCCAAGTGAAGGTGTCATAGGAACGCTGGAGTTGTTTAATCCTGCTCATGGTGTTTTCGAAAACTGGAATATCGGTGTTCTAAAGAGTTTCTCGGTTTTGGCCGCAGTCACCATGGTTAACATCAGGTTGTATGACTCAATCAGGGACTCTTATCTTGAAACTGTATTCAGGCTTGGAATCGTCGCTGAATTTAAAGATGATAATACATATGGGCATCTCCAGAGGATTCGGCATACATCAAAAATAATTGCTCGACATCTGGGCTGTTCTGAAAAAGAACAGGATTCGATTTTTCATGCTTCTTCTATGCATGATATTGGAAAAATTGGTATTCCTGATTCTGTTCTAAACAAAAAAGATGAACTGAACGATGATGAGTGGGCCATCATGCGAAAGCATCCTGAAATGGGTGCGAAAGTACTGGAAAATACTAAGTCAGAAATTCTTCAGGCAAGCGAACAGATTGCCAGATATCACCATGAAAAATGGAATGGTAAAGGCTATCCTGAAGGTCTGGTTGGAGAGCAGATACCTCAATTTGCCCGAATTGTTGCAGTTGCCGATGTCTTTGATGCTTTGGTGCAGTCACGAGCTTATAAGTCAGCCTGGAAAGTTCAGAAAGCACTTGATTTTATCCAGGGTCAAAGGGGAGAGCATTTTGATCCTGAAGCCGTGGATGCTTTTTTCAAAGGTATTGAAGAGATTCTTGAAGTTCAGAAAAAATTTGGTGAACTTCATTACTAAACTGGCGAACTTTCAGCTCTGTCCAAACAACTCAATCAGAAGAGGCCGAACCGTATCAATTAATCTCTACTGCTGTTGAACTGGCTGGCCGGCGACAGCTTCATCGGTGCTCTTTTCAGCTTTCAGTTCTTCGATGCGCCATGCCGACGGGTCTGCCAGCAGCGTGGTGACCAGCTTATGGTTCATTTCATGGCCGGTGCGTTCACCTTCAAAGGCGCCTATAATTGGAAGGCCTGCCAGTGAGAGGTCGCCCAGAGTATCGAGAATCTTGTGGCGGACACACTCATCATCATAACGCAGTCCGGTTTCGTTTACGACACGGTACTGATCCAGCACGATAGCATTCTCAAGTGAACCACCCAGCGCAAGACCCGCCTTCTGCAGGCTTTCGATCTCATGCAGGAAGCCAAACGTGCGGGCACGGCTTACTTCACGGGTGTATGCCTGCCGGGAGAAATCGATGCTTACCTTTCGCTCGCGCAGCATCGGATGATCATAATCGAGAAGATAGGAGATTTTGAAGCCGGAAGCAGGGTGCAGAGAACAGCGTTTATTGCCCTCTTCAACTTCAACTTTTTTCAGAACACGCATTACCTTTTTGGCACACTCCTGTTCACGGATGCCTGCACACTGAATCAGGAAAACAAATGGTGCGGATGAACCATCCATGACGGGAACTTCGGGCCCGCTCACCTCAATGTGGGCATTGTCGATGCCCAGCCCTGCCAGGGCGGAGAGCAGATGCTCAACGGTAGAAATATTGGCACCATCACGACCGATTGTGGTGCAGAGTCGGGTGTCTGTAACGTTTTCAGCTTTTGCGGGGATGGTGATTCCAAGATCAGAACGACTGAATGTGATGCCGGTGTCTTCATCAGCCGGGTGCAGTATCAACTCAATCTTCTTGCCGGAATGCAGGCCAATGCCGCTGCAACGAATAGAGTGGTTCAGTGTTCGTTGTGGAATCATATACAGTGTGTCCTCACATAAAGCTTTTTCCATCTTCCCGGCCCGATGAGCCGTTGAAGAGAAGACGAATCTTTCATAGCTGTGCCCCGAATCCGTGATCCAAGACACATAGCTGTTTGCTGAAACCAGTGGCACAGGATGCCACGTTTTACAGAAAGCTGCAAAACCGGCTGCTTATGCAGCCATGGCTTTTTCTCTTCTGCTTCAGTCCGCCTGGCGGCGAATCCAGGTTGGAACAGCCAGCTGATTTTCATCATAGGCGTGATCAAACCCCAGCACTTGGGTCTGTGGTGCGACCTGTGCCTGTTCGGTTGCAAACATCGGTTGTTGAATGCCTGCAGCCTTCGGAAGAATAAAACTGTTGTCCGATACGTTCTGGACCGGTGAAATCCGATTGGCCAGATCAGCGTTAAGGCCTGTCGCTACCACGGTAACGCGAAGCTCATCGCCAACGTCCTTATCGTAGACCATGCCGCAGATGATGTTGGCATCTTCATCTGCCATGTTCTGGATGATTGATACAGCCTCATCATATTCGGCCAGTGTCATATCCTCGTTGCCGGTTACATTGACCAGAATGCCATGTGCACCATGGATATCGACATCTTCCAGCAGTGGGGATGAGATGGCGTGCTCGGCGGCTTCACATGCACGGTTTTCGCCGGATGCTGTACCAGAGCCCATCATCGCCATGCCACGGGTTTCACACATGACCGCTTTCACATCGGCAAAGTCGACATTCATGTAACCGGTATGGGTGATCAGTTCCGAGATACCCTTAACAGCCTGCAGCAGTACGTCATCAGCCTTTCTGAATGCCTCCAGCATGGAGGTGTGCTTTCCGACCGCACCGATCAGCTTCTGATTCGGAATGGTGATCAGGGTGTCGACATGCTTGCGTAGCTCTTCAATGCCGGTCTCAGCCTGACGCATGCGACGCTTGCCCTCGAAGTTGAATGGCTTGGTGACTACAGCAACGGTCAACACGCCCATCTCTTTGGCCACTTCTGCGATGATCGGCGCAGCACCGGTACCGGTTCCACCACCCATGCCGGC
>WSZY01000056.1 GCA_013139875.1 Mariprofundaceae bacterium
TAACATGCTGCAATCAATGCAGGTTACCGCCTACCTGCGCGAAGCCCTGAAAGCCATCGCCAGACAAATCACCGGCATCACCGATGTGCGTATTGACCGGCTTGATATCTCCTCCCGACAGTAGAAACCGGTCGTTTGGAGGAGTATAAGAAAAGGATTTATGAGCAATCTGAATGGCCGCTTGCGGTATTCGCTGATTAGGATTTCTTACCACTTTTAAATAAAAAAAGGCGCTGACTCAGTGCCAGCGCCTTTCTGATTTTCTTAACCCTGAGAGGCAGCTCTTTCGCGACGACCCGGACGTGATGAACGACGACGATTTCCGCCTCCGCTGTTTCCTCCACTCTGTTGGGCATTCCGCTGGCCTGAGCGATGCTGAGAACGCCCCTGCCCACCACGTCTGTTCTGCTGCACGCGACCAGCCTGTTTGACAGGCTCGACATGAACCGAGATATCAGCCTCAAAACCGGGGACATCCACCTGATGGATTTTTTTGCCGATCAATTTCTCAATACCGCGAAGATGTTTCACCTCTTCATTACAGACCAGCGACATCGCTTCACCCGAACGACCTGCACGGCCGGTACGTCCAATACGGTGAACATAATCCTCTGATACATTCGGTAGCTCGAAATTCACCACATGCGGAAGCTGGTCGATATCGAGCCCGCGGGCCGCGATATCTGTCGCCACCAGCACACGAATCGCACCCTTCTTAAAATCTTTCAGTGCGTTGGTACGGGCAGTCTGGCTCTTATTTCCATGAATTGCCGCAGCCTGAATACCATCGATCACCAGCTGCTTGGTTAGCTTGTTGGCACCATGTTTGGTACGGGTGAACACAAGAACCTGCTTCCACTCCCCTGTCTGAATCAGATAGGAGAGCATCTCCCTTTTACGTGACTTGCCTACAGGGTGAACCACCTGTGTCACCTGGTGCGCTGTCTCATTGCGTGAAACTTCAATTAGCCTGGGTGATTTCAGGATGCCTGAAGCAAGCCTCTTAATATCACTGGAGAAAGTTGCTGAAAAAAGAAGCGTCTGGCGATTTTTAGGTATCAGAGCCAATACCTTGCGGATATCATGAATGAATCCCATGTCGAGCATGCGATCGGCTTCATCGAGCACCAGCATCTCTACCTTTGAGAGATCACACTTTCTCTGGTTGACCAGATCAAGAAGTCGCCCCGGTGTTGCCACAAGGATATCAACACCGTGATTGAGCTTGTTAATCTGTGGCTGAATACCGACACCACCAAATACCACGGTAGAGCGCAGAGAGAGATACTTGCCGTAGGTAACGATACTTTCGTTGACCTGGGCAGCAAGTTCACGAGTCGGCGTGAGTACCAGCACACGAATATGGCGGCGACCGCCTCTGTTGCTGCTCTGCTCACCACGTTCGGCATGCTCACGATTCAGGATTTCCAGCATGGGAAGTGTAAAGCCCGCTGTTTTACCGGTTCCCGTCTGGGCTCCGGCCATAATGTCGTGCCCCTCAAGGATCACAGGAATGGACTGCGCCTGTACCGGCGTAGGTGTTGTGTAGCCCTGATCAGAGACCGCACGCAGCAGCTCTGGCGAAAGGCCAAGTTTATCAAATGTCATATATTTTTTAGTTTCCAACTCGATGCCTGCCGAAGTTTGTCCGGACCGGTCTAGGCACAGTTATAATAAATTAGAAGATGCTGTGCACTGTTTTCGAGCTGCACGGCTATCATTACGCAGCAAAGACCGAAGCTGCTGCGAGAACTGGCCGCAAGGTAGCTTCAATGGAAGAAATAGCAAGCAATCTGCAGGGTTTGCACCATGCTGAGAATCATCAGGGAGACTACGTGCCATGCATATCTGGGTTGATGCCGATGCCTGTCCGAAGGTGATTAAAGAGATTCTCTATCGTGCTGTGAAACGACTGCAGATTCCCATGACAATGGTGGCCAACAAGGCGCTTCATATTCCGAACTCTCCACTAATTCAGATGCTCACCGTAGCCGCCGGAGCCGATGTGGCTGATGGTGAAATCGTTGCGAGAATGGAGGCCGGAGATCTGGTTATTACCGCAGATGTCCCGCTTGCCGCCGATGTCATTCAAAAAAACGGCCACGCCCTGAATCCACGTGGCACATTTTACTCCGAGGCCAATGTGAAGCAGTTACTCACCATGCGTAATTTCATGGATAAACTGCGGGGTAGTGGTGTGATAACCGGCGGCCCCGGGGCATTCTCCAACAGTGATCGTATGGCCTTTGCCAATCAGCTGGATCGCTTCCTGACTCAGCAGCTTAAAAACCGATAATAGCAGTGTAAAACAGTCGGATTTACAGGGAAAAAGCTTTCGCTTTTCTCTTTTATTCCTCACTCAAGAGGCGTAAGATTTACATACATTCATCAATGACAATATATCCGGTTTTCACAGTCGGGTTGCCATGTTGGGTCGAGGTTGGAATCAAGGTCCAGGCAGACTTTGGTTCGGCTGAACATATCTTAGTAAGGATACCGTTATGAGCAACAAACAAGATCAATACGTCTACTCTTTCAATGAAGGAGACGGCAAGAACAAACATCTATTGGGCGGTAAAGGTGCCAATCTTTGTGAAATGACACAGATCGGCCTGAATGTCCCTCCGGGTTTTACAATTACGACCGAAGCATGCCTCACTTTTCTGGATCAGGATAACACCCTGCCCGATGGCCTCATGCAGGAGGTAAAAGATCAGATGAACGCCCTTGAAAAGGCGACAGGCAAAGGCTTCGGAGACACCCATAACCCTCTGCTTATATCAGTTCGATCAGGTTCAGCGATGTCGATGCCGGGCATGATGGATACCATTCTCAATCTCGGAATGAACAGCGATACGCTGCAGGGCGAGATTGAGCAGACTGGCGACGAACGTTTTGCCTACGATGCCTACCGCCGTTTTATCCAGTTGTTCGGCAAAGTGGCTCTTGGCATTGATGATGAGCACTTTGATGAGCCGTTTGAAGCCATTAAAAAACGCGAAGGTGTCAAAGAGGATGTGGGCCTGAGTGCTGAAAACCTGAAAGAGATCGCCACTCTATTCCTTGAAACCGTACATGCTCAGACAGGACGCCGCTTCCCTGAAGACCCGTATGAGCAGCTGGAACTGGCGATTAAAGCCGTGTTCGGTTCCTGGTCAGGCAAACGTGCGGTCGATTACCGTCGTGAGTTCAATATCACTCCCGATCTGGCCAACGGTACTGCCGTTAATATCTGCACCATGGTGTTCGGCAATCGCGGCGACGACTGTGCAACAGGTGTGGGCTTCACCCGAAATCCGGGCACCGGCGAAAACACCCTGTACGGCGAATATCTGGTCAATGCACAGGGTGAAGATGTAGTTGCTGGCATCCGTACGCCGAAACCCATTTCCCAGATGGCAGATGAGATGCCGGATCTCTATCATCAGCTTGAAGAGCTGCGCAGCAAGCTCGAAACCCACTACTCTGAAATTCAGGATTTCGAGTTTACTATCGAGAAGGGCATTCTCTACTGCCTGCAGACCCGCAACGGTAAAATGAATACCCATGCGATGGTTCGCACCTCGGTCGAACTGGTTGAAGAGGGGCTGATCAACAAGGAACAGGCGTTGCTGCGCATTGCTCCTGAATCACTGGAACAGATGCTCTTCCCACGCCTTGATCCCAACGCCGATGTCACACCTTTGGCAACCGGCCTGCCGGCCAGCCCGGGCGCTGCATGTGGCCATGTTGTTTTTGATGCTGACCGGGCAGTCGCGCAAAAAAGCGCCAATGGCAGACCCCTGATTCTGCTGCGTGAAGAGACCAAGCCGGAAGATATCCATGGATTTTTTGTATCCGAAGCCATTCTCACCTCGCGTGGTGGCAAAACCAGCCATGCAGCTGTTGTGGCACGTGGCATGGGCAAACCCTGTGTGGCTGGAGCCGCCGGTATTGAAGTTGATGTGGTGGCCCGCCGCGCACATATCGGTGATGTAGTCATTAAAGAGGGAGATATCGTTACCCTTGATGGAACCTCCGGCAATGTCTATCTGGGTGAAGTCGCGACCGTCGAACCAGAGTTCTCCGAAGAGCTTAAAACCCTGTTATCATGGGCTGATGAACGTGCTCGCCTGAAAGTGATGGCCAATGCCGACGTCCCTGAAGATGCCGAACGTGCGCTCAAATATGGTGCCATGGGTATCGGACTGTGTCGAACAGAGCGTATGTTTAATGCATCTGAGCGCCTGCCCATCGTGCTCGAAATGATTGTCTCCGACACGCTTGAACAGCGTCAGGCTGCACTCGACAGACTGTTGCCTATTCAGCGCCAGGATTTCATTGAACTGTTCACAACCATGTCGCCAAGGCCTGTGACAGTACGCCTGCTTGATCCCCCTATCCACGAGTTCCTGCCTTCGGAAAATCAGTTAATTGATGATCTGCTGCAACTGAAACATTTGAGGGATTCCATGCGTGGCACAGAAGTTCTTTCTGCAACGCTAAGCCTGCTCTCCACTGTAAATGGGGTACTGCCACCCATTCAGCAACTGGCTGACTCATCACTGGTTGATGAAGCCATTGAGAAGAAGGAAGCGATTCTTAAGAAGGTTCGCGCCCTGTTCGAGGTCAACCCAATGCTCGGCCATCGTGGTGTGAGGCTAGGCATCACCTTTCCGGAAATCTATGCCATGCAGATCCGTGCGGTACTTGAAGCAGCCTGCGAATGCCAGAAAAAAGGGATTGAAGTGCATCCGGAAATCATGATTCCGCAGGTCTGCACCTCCGAAGAGCTTATCAATATCAAAGTGCATGTTGAAGCCATCAGAAAAGAGGTTGAACAGGCAAAGGGCATAGCCCCGATATTCAAGTTTGGTACCATGATGGAGGTCGTTCGTGCCTGCATGCGAGCTGAGCAACTGGCCCAGGAAGCCGACTTCTTCAGCTTTGGTACCAATGACCTGACGCAGGCAACCTTCTCCTTCTCACGTGAGGATGCCGAGAACAAATTCCTGCCGATGTACAACGAAGTCGGCATTCTTCAGGACAATCCATTCGAGGTGCTTGATGCCAATGGTGTCGGCAAGATTATGGAACTCGCTGTCGGCTGGGGCCGAGGCGTAAAACCTGGCATGAAGATCGGCATCTGTGGAGAGCACGGCGGCCATCCGACCTCCATCCGCTTCTGCCACAGCATTGGCCTCACCTATGTCTCCTGTTCAGGCCCTCGCGTGCCTATCGCAAGACTGGCCGCTGCCCACGCAGCTCTGCTGGAGTCAAACTAGGCTTTAGTCTACTGGCTCAGGTAACAAAGCCCTGTTCATCTAACAATGGCAGGGCTTTTTAACCGGGTGACTAAATCTTCTTTTTTCCGGCGTCAGTCATCGCCTGAAAATCAGGTTCTGAAGTCTCTTTCACAACACGGATATCTTCCCCGAGAAGCATATCGACAAACATCTGGCGTGTCCGCTCAGAGGTATCATGGTATTGACTGAATGGCGTATGTCTCTCCTGTTTGGCCAGATCGAGTTCAATGCCCCAGATTGGCCTGGCGGAATTGGCCAGCATCGAATAACGGATATCACCGAGTAGCAACTCCTTGCCCGAATAGAGTGCAATAAAACCATCTGAAAAGAAGTCAAAACGTCTGATATCTTCAGCCATCACCGAAAGCTCTCCAATTTGGGGCAGATCAGAGATCTCGAAACGTTTAACTGACTCACCCGGATAAAACTTCTCTTCACCGGTAAAGCCGGCCCTGAAGGCATCAATATGGAAATACCCTTCCGCCTCATAGATGGAACGCCAGAGCAGCAGGTTACCCATCGTCGGTTTAACCTCGATGCGTTCAACCTGGTGACCACGTGATTCAGCCAGCACCATGGCCATCACCTCTGCACGCTCATGTTGGGTGAACCCGAGCAACAGGTAGGAAACTGCAAAGCAGATACCGAATGTGGCATAACGTGGTACCTGTTTCACAGCCGCAAAAACAATCGCAACAATCAGGGCCATTGAAAACAGAGGATCAAGGATAGAGATCA
>WSZY01000214.1 GCA_013139875.1 Mariprofundaceae bacterium
GGGTGAAGAGGCATTGCGCCATCTGGACGATTCGGGCATCGCCTACGTCGGCGCTGAAGTAAAAGCCGGCGATATTCTTGCAGGTAAGATTACACCGAAGGGTGAAACCCAGTTGTCACCGGAAGAGAAGTTGCTGCGCGCCATCTTTGGTGAAAAGGCATCTGATGTTCGTGACTCATCTCTGCGTATCAAGCCGGGTGATGAGGGCGTTGTTGTTGACGTTCAGGTATTTACCCGCCGGGGCGATGAAAAAGATGACCGTGCCAAGTCCATCGAAGAGATGGAAGTGGAACAGCTCTATGCCGATAAGGAAGATGAGCGACGCACCCTTGAAGGTAACGTTATGGCTCGTCTTCAGGGCATCATGGCTGGCCAGAAAGCTGTGACTGTTAAGGGCCTGAAGAAGGGTGCTCAGATTACTGCCGAGCATCTGGAGTCACTGGCACTGCGCGATCTCTCTGCAGCATCTGTTGCTGATAACGGGGTCAATGAGCGGGTTGCTGAAATTCTTGAGAGCATGGACAAAGAGCGTGGGAAGCTTGAAGCCCGTTTCGAAGAGAAGGTCGGCAAAGTTCGTGAAGGCTCGGAACTGAAGCCGGGTGTGATTAAGATCGTGAAAGTTTTCGTTGCTGTAAAACGTAAGCTTCAGCCGGGTGACAAGATGGCGGGCCGGCATGGTAATAAGGGTGTGATTTCGGTGATTGTTCCGGAAGAGGATATGCCGTTTACCGAAGATGGTACGCCGGTAGATATCTGCCTCAACCCGTTGGGCGTGCCTTCACGAATGAATATCGGACAGATTTTTGAAATTCATATGGGCTGGGCTGGCCATGAGCTGGGCCGAAGACTGGACGAAATGGTTCGTACTGAATTCAAACAGGATGAGGTGCGTAGCTTCCTGCTGGATATCTATGCTGAAGACGCAGCTGCCTGCAAAACCATTAAGGCCCTGAAAAAAGATGAGCTGGTTGAGCTTGTGGACAATCTCAAGGGTGGTATACCGATTGCAACGCCGGTCTTCGATGGCGCGAAAGAGCACCATATCAAGCGGATGCTTGAGTTGGCGGGTGTTTCACCGACAGGCCAGACCACGCTGTATGATGGTCGTACAGGTGAAGCCTTTGATCAGGCGGTAACTATCGGGCAGATGTATATTCTTAAACTGCACCATCTGGTGGATGAGAAGATTCATGCTCGTTCAACCGGTCCGTACTCACTGGTTACGCAGCAGCCGTTGGGCGGTAAAGCCCAGTTTGGTGGCCAGCGTTTCGGTGAGATGGAGGTATGGGCGCTGGAAGCATATGGCGCTGCATATACCTTGCAGGAGATGCTCACTGTTAAGTCTGATGATGTTCAGGGGCGCACCAAGATGTATGAGTCCATTGTTCGTGGTGATCTGACCTTTGAGGCGGGAATTCCGGAATCATTCAATGTAATGACGAAGGAGCTCAATGCCCTGGGGATTGATCTTGAGATGGTTAAAAAACCCGTTGAAGGTGAAGGAGAATAAGGCATGCAAGAACTTCTGAAGATGTTCCAAAAGCCCAACAGCGTTGAAGACTTTGATGGTCTTCGGGTTGGTCTGGCAAGTCCTGAAAAAATTCGTTCCTGGTCGTTCGGCGAAGTTAAGAAACCGGAGACGATCAACTACCGTACGTTCAAACCGGAGCGTGACGGTCTTTTCTGTGCCAAGATCTTTGGCCCGATCAAAGACTACGAGTGTCTCTGTGGTAAGTATAAGCGCCTGAAACATCGTGGTGTTGTCTGTGAGAAATGTTCGGTTGAAGTGATTCAGTCCAAGGTTCGCCGTGAGCGTATGGGTCACATTGATCTCGCAGCGCCCGTGGCTCATATCTGGTTCATGAAGAGCTTGCCATCACGTATCGGCCTGCTTCTCGATAAGACACTGAAAGAGCTTGAGCGCGTGCTCTACTTTGAATCTTACGTGGTTATTGATCCGGGTCTGACCAGTCTGGATCAGTATCAGGTTCTGACCGAAGAAGAGTATATCGAAGCATTTGAAGAGTACGGAGAGGAGTTCCGTGCACTGATGGGTGCAGAAGCACTCCGTGAAATGCTTGCCAGCATCGATCTGGAAGAGGAGCGCCAGAGCCTGCGTGCTCAGATCGCCGCAACCAAGGCTGTTACCAGGCTGACCAAGCTGACCAAGCGTCTTCAGACTGTTGAGTCGATGATCGGTTCCGGCAATCGTCCTGAGTGGATGATTCTTCAGGTTATTCCTGTACTGCCACCGGAAATCCGTCCTTTGGTACCACTGGATGGCGGCCGTTTTGCGACCTCTGACCTGAATGATCTCTATCGTCGTGTAATTAATCGTAACAACCGGCTGCGCCGCTTGTTAGAGCTGAATGCGCCTGAAATCATTACCCGTAATGAGAAGCGCATGCTGCAGGAGTCAGTAGACGCTCTGTTTGATAATGAGCGCCGCTCCAAACCGATTACCGGTAACAGCCGTCGCCCGCTGAAGTCACTCTCCGATGTGATTAAGGGTAAGCAGGGCCGATTCCGTCAGAATCTTCTGGGCAAACGTGTGGACTACTCCGGCCGTTCGGTCATTGTGGTTGGTCCTGAACTGAAACTGCATCAGTGTGGTCTTCCCAAGAAGATGGCGCTGGAGCTGTTCAAACCGTTCATCTATCACAAACTTGAGGTGCGCGGCTTGGCAACAACCATTAAGGCAGCCAAGAAACTGGTGGAGCAGGGTATTCCGGAGGTCTGGGATATTCTGGCAGAAGTGATTCACCAGCATCCGGTGATGTTGAACCGTGCACCAACCCTGCACCGTCTGGGTATTCAGGCGTTTGAGCCTATTCTGATCGAGGGCAAGGCCATTCAGCTTCATCCACTCGTCTGTACGGCATTCAACGCCGACTTTGATGGTGACCAGATGGCTGTGCATGTGCCGCTCTCCATTGAGGCACAGACAGAATGCCGTGCACTGTTGTTATCCACCAATAACATTCTGACACCTGCAACAGGCAAGCCTGTGATCGTGCCGACTCAGGACATGGTTCTGGGCATCTACTATCTGACACGTGAAAAGCCATTTGAACCGGGTGAAGGTATGAATTTCTCCTCTTCGGATGAGGTTTTACGTGCCTATGATGCCGGTGTTGTAAACATTCATACACGTATCACCTGCCGCATTCGCGGTGTGCGTGAGAAGACCACGGTAGGCCGTTCAATTCTTGCAACGGTACTTCCTGAAGAGATGTCATTTTCGAGCATCAACAAGGTGTTGGGCAAGAAGGAAGTGGGTGGCTTGATTGAGCAGTGTTACCGTCTTGCAGGCAACAAAGCGACCGTGCTTCTGGCTGATCGGATTAAGGTGCTGGGTTATACTTATGCAACCCGATCCGGTGCATCTTTTGCCCTCAAGGACGTGATTGTTCCTGATGAGAAGTACAAACTGGTCGATACGACCGAGAAGGAAGTAAAAGAGGTGCAGTCCCAGTATCGTGACGGCCTGATTACTGCCGGTGAGCGCTACAATAAGGTGATCGACCTCTGGACACATACGACTGAGAAGGTCGCCCGTGCGATGATGGACAACCTCTCTACTGAGGAAATTACCTCTGCAGATGGCAAAAAGACCGAGTCTACATCGACATTTAATCCGGTATACATGATGGCGGATTCCGGAGCGCGTGGCTCTGCCCAGCAGATTCGTCAGCTTGCCGGTATGCGTGGTTTGATGGCGAAACCGGATGGTTCCATTATTGAGAACCCGATCACCTCCAACTTCCGTGAAGGTCTGTCGGTACTGCAGTACTTCATCTCCACCCATGGTGCACGTAAAGGCCTTGCCGATACTGCACTGAAGACAGCGAACTCAGGTTACCTGACCCGTCGTCTGGTGGATGTGGCACAGGATGCTGTGATTCGCGAACAGGATTGTGGAACCTCTGAAGGCATCACTATCTCTCCATTGGTGGAGGGTGGTGAAATCATTGAGCCATTGTCCGAGCGCGTACTTGGCCGTGTTCTGCTTGAAGCCGCACTGGATCCTATCTCCGGTGAGGAGATTGCTCCGGCAGGCGCAATGATCAGTGAGGAGCTGGTTGAGAAAATTGATACGGCTGCTATTGAACAGCTGAAGATACGCTCTGTTCTGACCTGTGAGTCTGAAGAGGGTGTTTGTGCGGCATGTTACGGTCGTGACCTTGGTCATGGCACTCCGGTTGGCATGGGTGAGGCAGTAGGTGTTATTGCTGCCCAGTCGATTGGCGAGCCGGGCACACAGCTGACCATGCGTACATTCCATGTTGGTGGTACCGCATCACGTTCTGCTGAGCAGGCACATCTTGAATCCAAATTCAACGGCACTGCAACACTCGAAACTGAAGTGGTCGTTCGGGATAGCGAAGGCGTTGATATTATCATCAACCGTCACACCGAAGTGATTGTTGCAGATGCTAATGGCAAAGAGCTTGAGCGCCACCGTATTCCATATGGTTCGCGCCTACGTATCCAGAGTGGTGGTAAGGTTAAGACCGGCCAGATGCTGGCTGAGTGGGATCCATACACCATGCCACTGATCGCAGAAGTGGATGGCAGGGTGCGTTGTGTTGACCTTGAAGAGGGCAAGACCATGCGTGAACAGACCGATGAAGTAACCGGGCTATCCACTCGCGTTGTGATTCAGGTTTCTGAAACACGTAAGGAAGCACTGCGTCCTCAGATGCAGCTGGTGGATCCGAAAGATCCGGAAGCTGATCCGATCATCATTCCACGTACCAGTGTTCCGGCACGCTACTTCCTGTCGCCGGGTGCAATCCTGAACAAGGAAGAGGGTGAGGAAGTTAAAGCGGGTGATGTGCTTGCACGTCTGCCCCGTGAAACATCGAAGACCAAGGATATTACCGGCGGTCTGCCTCGCGTGGTTGAGCTGTTTGAAGCACGCAAACCGAAGAACCTGGCATTTATTGCGGCCGGTGACGGCGTGATCAGCTTCGGCAAGGATATTCGTGGCAAACGCCGTGTTTATGTTGAGCCGGATGATGGTTCTGATCCGTTCGAGTATCAGATTCCAAAGGGAAGTCACCTGACTGTTCAGGAGGGTGATCGTGTTCGCCGTGGCGAACGCCTGATGGAAGGCTCTCCTGCGCCCCAGGACATTTTGAAAGTTCTGGGTGTAGAGGCTCTGGCCAACTATCTGACTGATGAAGTGCAGGAGGTTTACCGGCTGCAGGGCGTGAAGATCAACGATAAGCATATTGAAGTGATCGTTCGCCAGATGATGCGTAAGGTGCAGATCATCGAGCCTGGTTCTTCCTCCTTCGTGGCAGGAGAGCAGGTTACCCGTAAAGCTGCACTTAGACAGAATCGTAAGTTGATTGCTGCAGGTAAAGCTCCAGCAGTTATCGAGCCGATTCTGTTGGGTATCACCAAGTCTTCATTGAATACTGAGTCGTTTATCTCAGCGGCATCGTTCCAGGAGACCACACGTGTGATCACAGAAGCGGCCCTGGCAGGGAAAGTCGACTGGCTGACCGGACTCAAGGAGAACGTAATTCTTGGTCGTCTTCTGCCGGCTGGCACAGGCCTGGCAACTCGTATGGCACCTAAGCCTGAGGGTGAAGAGGAGGAGGAGACAGAGGCGGTTAAAAAAGCCGATGCTATTCGTGAAGCTGAGATTGCCCGTGAACTCTCCGAAGTGGGTGCTGAGGAAGGTGTTGAAGAAGACGCCGGAATCGTTTCGGCGGATGAAGCAGCGTAAGCAGCTTTTCCAACCGGATAAAAAGAGGCTCCTTCGGGAGCCTCTTTTTATTTGTGGGGGAGGTGTTGCGCCTTGATGTGAAAAAACAGCCCTTTGCTTGAACGGCTGCTATGCTAGGTTTTATTTAATGGTGTTAAAAAGATGAACTTGTGGAGGCCGTGATGCGAGCAGCTTATTTGCTTTTAACTGTATTAACAGTGACTGGCTTGGCCGCCTGTCAGCAGGAAGAGACTTCGACGACAACGGAGGTAGCACCTGAGGCAACCATGCCTTCACAACGGGCAGGTCAGCCCGAAGTGATCGGGCAAGCGGAGATGAGGGTCTCGGCCACTGCTGAGAGCACTCCCGAAGTGGCAGAAGAGATTGTTGAGGAAGCTGCAAAAGAGGTGGCGAAGGCAGTTGTTGTACCTGCTGCCCCGACACCACCGGTGGTGTCGGAGGCGATTGTCATTTCACCCCCGGTCGCAGAGAAGCCCGCTGAAGTGACCAGGGCCGTGGAAGAGGTGAAGACGGGCATAACTGTTGAAAAGGCATCAGGGGATCCTCTGCAGGGTGCAAAGGTCGCGAGAAAATGCAGTGCATGCCATACCTTTGATCAGGGTGGTAAAAACAAAACCGGCCCGAATCTGTTTGGCGTTTTTGGCAGAGTGAAGGGTGCCGTTGCTGGTTT
>WSZY01000197.1 GCA_013139875.1 Mariprofundaceae bacterium
CTCGGCCTCTATATCGGCATTTACAGAGCCAACCTGGACAAGTTTAATATCTAACCGGATTAAAAACCTTTTAATTAAATATAATCATTTTCTAATATATAAACAGTATTATGATCCACAGCAGAAAAGGAGACCTAAGATGAATAAAGTTAATTATGTGAAAAAAGTCGGTGACTTTCTCTACAGAAATGGACTGATGACCGTCGCGCTGGGTCTCTATCTTGGCATCTATGCTGCCAACTGGGATGAGCTGAACATCTGAACAGAGACCATCCATTATCCTCTGGTGGAATAGACGGCGGCTGAAAACAGTCGCCGTTTTTTTATACTGTTTTTAAACGGCTGCGGCCTATTGCATTCATCTCCCATCCCATCCAACGTTCGGCACCATGAACAATTCAGATAACCCGCTGCTTCAGGGACTCAACACCGAACTTCCTCTGTTCGATAAAATTGAGCCTGAACACGTGCTGCCGGCACTCAATCACATCATCGAATGCAATCAAAAAGAGGTTGATCGGCTCACCGGGATCAACCAGCCGACATGGGATAACTTCATGGCCCCGATGGAGATGCTGAATGAACAGATTCAGCGTGTGTGGGGCCCGGTCACACATCTCAATGCTGTGAAAAATTCTGATGAACTCCGCCCTGTTTATCAGCAAGGTGTACAAAAAGTTGCCTCTTATCATGCCGAACTTGCCCAGAATGAGACACTGTATACCGCCATCCGGAAGGTGCGTGAAAACGGGGCCTTTAACACCTTGAACCATGAACAGAAGCAGGCTATCGAACATGCGCTGCGTGATTTCAGACTTTCAGGAGCCGAACTCAAGGGCAGCGATAAAAGCCGATTCAAAGCCATCCAGATACAGCTATCGGAGCTTGCCACCACTTTTGAACAGCATCTGCTTGATGCCACCCGTGCCACTGAACTCCATATCGATGATGAAGCCGAACTTGCAGGCCTGCCGGATTCCATCCGTGCTGCTGCAGCCCAGCGTGCTGAAGAGAGCGAGCAGTATCAGGGCAGAGGCGGCTGGCTCATCACGCTGGATATCCCCTCCTACCTGCCGTTTATGCAATACTCGGAGAGGCGTGAACTTAGAGAGCATATGTACACCGCCTATGTTACCCGCGCATCTGAAGGTGAGCTGGACAATAGCTCCATCATCAATGAAACGTTAAAACTGCGTAACGAGGCTGCACAGCTCATCGGCTTTGATCACTATGGCAGCTATTCACTGGCAACAAAAATGGCCGACAGTACCGATGAAGTGATTGGCTTTTTACGTGAGCTGGCTGATAAAACCCGGACGATGGCCAAAAATGAAATGACCGAGCTGAGGGCCTTTGCCGGAAACAACCTTGGTATCGATGATCTGCAAGCCTGGGATATCCCCTTTGCCTCGGAAAAGCTGCGCCTGAACACCTATGCCATCTCCGAAGAGGAGCTCAAACCCTATTTCCCGGAACAGAAAGTGCTTAGCGGTATGTTTGCACTGGTTGAGAAGCTGTACGGGATCACGATTCGTGAAGAAAATGCGCTAAAATGGCATAAAAGTGTTCATTATTTCAATATATTTGATAAAAATGATCAAAAAATAGCCGGTTTTTATTTCGACCCTTATGCCCGCGCTCATAAACGTGGAGGTGCCTGGATGGACGAGTGCACCGTTCGCTGGCGCAAGCCTGACGGTAGCCTGCAACTGCCTGTCGCTTACCTGGTTTGTAATTTTGATGCCCCCATTGGGAACAGGCCTGCTCTGTGGACACACAACGAAGTGATTACACTCTTCCATGAATTTGGCCACGGGCTACATCACATGCTGACAAAAGTGGAGACTCGCAGCGTTTCGGGAATCAATGGTGTACCGTGGGATGCGGTTGAGTTACCCAGCCAGTTTATGGAAAACTTCTGCTGGGAACGTGAAGTAACCAATCTTTTTGCCCGTCACTTTGAAACCGATGAGCCGCTGCCGGATGCACTATTCGGGAAAATGGTGGCAGCCAGAAATTTCCAGTCCGGTATGCAGATGTTAAGGCAAATTGAGTTCTCTCTGTTTGATATGCTGCTGCACTCTGAATTTGATCTCCGAAGTGGTTCCAGCAGCAAATCCGTACAACAGCTGCTCGATGAGGTACGGAACGAAGTAGCCGTATTTATTCCCCCCTCTTTTAATAAATTTCAAAACAGTTTTTCCCACATCTTTGCCGGTGGTTACGGAGCGGGTTACTACAGTTACAAGTGGGCTGAAGTGCTCTCATCTGATGTATATGCTGCCTTCGAGGAAGAGGGGATCACCAACAGCGAAACGGCAACCCGCTTTCTTAACACCATTCTATCCATCGGTGGCAGTCGCAATCTCATGGAGAGTTTCGAAGCATTCCGGGGTCGCAAGCCCGGTGTTGATGCTCTGCTACGTCATTCAGGGATTCAGTAACGTCTCAGCCGGGGTGTTTATCGCCTTTTTTTATTCCTGTTCTTTTCCCTGCGGACTTCACATTGCTGATCTGCTTCATTCTGCTCTTTAGCACGTTTACGCTGCTCTTCCTGCTCCCGATTCAGGGCAGGCAGAATAATCCAGGCAAGATATGCCATGGCCAACAGTGATGCGATCGCCAGAATCGCATGCCCCAACGCAGGAGAAAAAGCAGCCCCACCGAAATAGAGTAGGATCAGGAACCCCACAATAATGGGAACATTGGCTAACAACTTCTTTTTACTTTCTTTTGACACCATTACCTCTTAACGAATACGGACGCTGCAATTATTTGAACCAATTTGCATCAATCGTGTATTGCTTCAGAAACTTACACACCGCATTTCGGTTCAAACCAGGTATATCCGGGGCTTTCAATTGACTACCGTGTCGATTCTCCATTACTGGCGCCGAGACAGTAAGCCATTTCCATGCTGAGATAAGCTACACCGGGGCTTATGCAGGATCTGCCTTTTATGGTTGTACGGCAGATTTCCGTGCGACAATTTGCCACATTTTCTGTGAATCCTCATAGCGTTAGTGTTCTACA
>WSZY01000036.1 GCA_013139875.1 Mariprofundaceae bacterium
TCGTAACCACACCAATAGAAACCATTCTGATCATTTCACATTCTCCCGAATATCAGCACAACCCACACAGGCTATGCCAGAAAGTCTCAGGCTTACGTCATCAGGCTCTGTTGCCAAGCGCAAACAATACGCCATAACTTCTAAAAATTACGTTAATAACAGCTGAACATTCCAAAAAAGAGGCAGCCATGTTTGCACATAAGCCACCTCTTCATCTCAAGCAGACAGCCACGGGCCATCTGCTCCTCTCACCCCACTCGGAGGAGGGCAAATCTAACAACCTGGAAACCAGCTGTAACTCGCATAAATATGCTATATATTTTCTGCTGGCAATGCTTTAACCACTCAGAACAGCCAGGGAGCCTCACTCTTTCGCCTCGTTTCATAGCTCTGAATCACAGCCGACTCCTGAAGCGTCAGGTCGATATCATCCAGCCCGTTCAACAGACACTGTTTACGGAATGCATCCACATCAAAAGAGAACCCCTCTCTCGATGGGGTAACCACACGCTGAGCCTGAAGGTCTATACCGAGTGAGTAACCTTCAGTGGCAGTACATTCGGCAAACAGCGCATCCATGATCCGGCCATCCAGAACAATGGGAAGAATAACATTCTTAAAGCAGTTATTATAAAAGATGTCGGCAAAACTTGGCGCAATGATGCAGCGGAAGCCGTAATCGAGAAGTGCCCACGGCGCATGCTCACGCGATGAGCCGCAACCAAAGTTTTCACGAGCCAGCAGTACCGTTGCCCCCTGATAGCGTGGCTGATTCAGAAGAAACTCCGAACGAAGTGGCCTGTTGGTACAATCCATCTCCGGCTGCCCCACATCCTCATAACGCCACTCATCAAACAGAAACGGGCCATAGCCGGTCCTTTTAATACTCTTCAGGAACTGCTTCGGAATAATCGCATCGGTATCGACATTGGCACGATCCAATGGCGCAACCAGACCCTTCATTGTTGTAAATGCCTGCATTTCTATACCTCTCTCATCACAAATGGTCTCGTGGTTGTCTATTACGTTAATGGCGATTCAGATCGCACAATTTTTCCTTTCTGAGAAGGCGTAAGCAGCGGAAAATCGGAGCATACTTGCAGTATGTGAGCATTTGAGCAGCACAATAACGCACTCAGGGAGGAAAAAGTGTGATGAGCTAATCATCATCTGAATTTCCAGTTGCGAACATCAACAAAATGCCCCTTAATCGCCGCTGCTGCCGCCATGGCAGGACTAACCAGATGGGTTCGTCCACCAGCACCCTGACGCCCTTCAAAATTACGGTTACTGGTTGAAGCACAGCGCTCACCCGACTCAAGACGATCTGCATTCATCGCCAAGCACATGGAGCAGCCCGGCTCACGCCACTCAAATCCAGCCGCAATAAAGACCCGGTCCAGCCCCTCTTCCTCAGCCTGTTTTTTCACCAGACCGGATCCCGGAACAACCATCGTCAGCTTCACACTGGCTGCCATCCTGTATCCAGTTGCCACCTTGGCTGCTTCACGAAAGTCCTCAATCCGGCCATTGGTACATGAACCGATAAACACCTTGTCCACTCTGATTGCCTCAATCGCTGTGCCTGCTTCAAGCCCCATATATTCCAGGGCGCGGCTCCAGCCCTGCTTCTGGGTCGCATCCCTGGCATCAGCAGTGTCTGGTATTGATGCACTTACCGGCAGCACCATCTCGGGGCTGGTGCCCCATGATACCTGTGGTGCAATATCAGCCGCATCCAATACAATTTCATGGTCAAACTTGGCATCGCTGTCCGAGTGAAGCTCGCGCCATACAGCTTCCGCCACACCGCACTGCTCACCTGTTGGAGCGAAGGGTCGGCCCTTCACATAATCAAGCGTCACATCATCCACAGCAATCATGCCGCAGCGTGCTCCAGCCTCAATCGCCATATTACAGACGCTCATGCGCCCCTCCATTGAGAGTGCGCGGATCGCTGAACCGGCAAACTCAATGGCATAGCCCGTACCACCCGCCGTACCGATTTTGCCAATAATATAGAGCACGATATCTTTGCCTGTGATACCGGCAGGCAGCTCACCCTCTACAGAGATACGCATCACCTTCGGCTTCTTCTGAATCAGACACTGGGTCGCCAGCACATGTTCAACTTCGGAGGTGCCGATACCCATGGCAATCGCACCGAATGCACCGTGCGTTGCTGTATGTGAATCGCCACACACCACTGTCATGCCAGGCAGCGTCAGCCCCTGCTCCGGACCAACCACATGCACCACACCCTGACGGATATCATCCATGCCGAATTCAGTAATACCGAACTCTTTGCAGTTGGCTGCCAGTGCTTCCACCTGTATGCGGGAGATGGGATCTTCGATCCCTCTGGCACGGTCAATGGTTGGAACGTTGTGATCCGGTGTCGCCACGGCAGCACTCACTCTCCACGGTTTGCGTCCGGCCAGACGCAAGCCTTCAAATGCCTGCGGACTGGTCACCTCATGCACCAGATGACGATCAATATAGAGCAGCACGGAACCATCATCATTTGCCTTCACAACATGCTGATCCCAAACCTTATCAAACAGTGTCTTTGCCATATTGATCTCCTCATCACCGGCTTGTGATTGCCCTGAAAAATTCAGGCAATCATGCAAACCACGAATGGTTTGCCAAAATTGGGCGCTGCAAGCGCTCGGTTTTGTGAGTAAAGATAAAATCGCATTTTTATCTTTACGTATTGAAAAACTATATGGATGTAGTTTTTCATATTCCCATAAATTAAATTTACTTCAATTCACCACAGCCGGATTGCATAGCTTATCCTTGCTTGCAATGAGTTCAAAATGAAATATTCTACCCCTATGGTTGAGAAAACCTCATGAGTAACCCTATTCCATCACTGAATGCACTGCGTGCATTTGTAGCTGCCGGCAGGCACGGAAAACTGAAAGATGCCGCAGATGAACTGTTTGTGACCCCCTCCGCCCTGAGCCATCAGATCAGAAATCTGGAAGAGAGCCTTGATGTTCAACTCTTTAATCGCACGAAAGCAGGGTTGTCGCTCACACAGGCTGGTGAACTGATTTACAGCGACATCGCCACTGCATTTGAGCAGATCGGACAGGCTATCACCCGGCTGGGTCGAAAGAGCCAGGAGGAACTCCTGAATGTCAGTATGCTCTCAACATTTGCGATGAGGTGGTTTATTCCCAGACTCTCCAACTTCCAGATGCAGCACCCTGAAATCGAAGTGCGTATATCCACTTCAGTCTCACAGGTTGATTTCGCACGTGAGGATATAGACTGCGCTATTCGCTCCGGTCGCGGCAACTGGCCGGGACTGCATGCGGAGTACCTGTTTGCTGAGAGCTTTACGCCTGTATGTAGCCCGGATCTGGCAAAATATCTGAAGCATCCGGAAGAGCTGGAAAACCATACACTATTGCATGCACGTCTGCGCCCTGATGACTGGCATGTCTGGCTGGGTGCAGTGGGTGCCGGAGAGATTCAGCCACACCAGGAGCAGATGTTTGAAACAAGGAATTTTGCCATCCAGGCCGCCGTTGACGGTGTGGGGATTGCCATTGTCGACCCATCGCTTGTGGCAGAAGAGATCCGGGCTGGAAGACTGGTGGTTCCGTTTCCCCAGACATTGGCGGATGAGAGCGCTTACTATCTGGTCTACCCGGAGAAGCATGCATCACTTCCACGCATTCAGGCGTTCCAGAGATGGCTTCTGGAACAGATTGGCTCACAAGCGTAGGAAATTTTTACCTTTGTTTAAAAACCGGGAACATAAGAGGTGCCTGAGATAATGTTATCAACTGTCGTGGAATCGGTAGTTCCGCTCTGGCTAAAAATCGCCTACTCGGCCTACGTGGCTGTTACACTGCCGATCTATTACAAAAAGTACGGGCCAGCCAACTTTCTCTGGTTCTCGGACATTGCACTGATCGCCACGGTAGCCGCCCTCTGGCTGGAAAGCCCGATTCTGACAAGTATGATGGCTATTGCCATTCTCATCCCCGAACTGATCTGGAATATCGGTTTCTTTTCAGGGTTGATGACAGGAAAACCTGCTTTAGGGCTGGCCAACTACATGTTTGATGAAGAGAAGCCGCTCTACCTGCGAGCACTGTCGCTCTTCCATATCTTCCTGCCACCGCTTCTAATCTGGCTTATCTACCGGCTCGGCTACGATGAGAATGCCCTGCTTGCCCAATCTACTGTCGCCCTGATTGTACTGCCCATCTGCTATCACTTCACAAGCCGCAAGGACAATATTAACTGGGTATTCGGCCCGGGTGAAACCGCCCAGCAGAAAATCTCACCCATGCTCCACCTGCTGCTGGTGATGATCGCGTTCCCGCTGCTGATTTACCTTCCTACCCATCTGTTTCTATTGATGATTTTTGGCTAACAGACTCTGCCAAAGCCGATCTGGAAAATGAAAAGGCGGCATGAAAACACGCCGCCCATCATCATCCGGGTAACAGGATTAGAAGTTCACTCGATAGTGGGCATCAGTCCAGCAGACAGGCAGAGCCTCGCCGGAAGGAAAGACCAGCTCGGATTTTCGGGTATCCACGGGATCGCCCCTCTCCTCACCGGCATGCCGCCTCACACTGATGCTCTCCTGATTCGGATCCATCAATGCAGTCACATCAAGTACTTCGACCAGATCACCACTATTTTTATCCCGAAGAAACATGACGCCTCCTTCGAGTGGTAATTAATACGACCACCCTACCCCTAGTTAAGCAGGTGAAAGGCAATCTGTCCAAATGGCTACCGGAAGAGGTTCGGCCTTATAAACGTGGAGCCAGCAAAATGATGTCGATACGACGATTCTTTTCGCGCCCTTTTGCCGTCTCGTTATTGGCAATTGGCTTCTCTTCACCAAAACCAACAGCTGTAATAACCCGCTTGCCTTCAAGCTTCTCCATAAGATAACTGTTAACAGCCTCAGCACGCCGCTCGGAAAGCTTTTGATTGTAGTCATTTGCGCCCACAGCATCGGTATGCCCTTCAACCCGAACCGCACGGTCATTAAACATGACCATCGCCTCGCCGGCACCATCGAGCATGCTGTAGGTATTCGGTGGAATCACCGCACTACCACTACGGAAGTTCAGGCTTTTCATACGCAAAATAACATCAGAATCCGGAGTCAACAGAATCTCAACCACATTAACATCAGGATTAAACATGCTGGTTAAGCGCTTGATTTTAGCTTCGGCATCACGTTTGATCTGAAGCTTCCTGCGCAGCTCATTCATGCTGGCAAGATCGCCCTCATAAACCCCCAGTTTGGTGTTAAGGTCTGCGATAACCTTGTCTGAATCCCGGAGCTGCAACCGGTAATTTCCCTCTATCTCCTCGATCGCCTGCTGAAGCATCCGTATCTGCTCCTCTGCATTTGTTGCCCTTACAAGGTCAATCCCCAGATAGTTGCCGAGCAGACGAAGCCGGGCCTCTTCCGCATCAACCATGGTCTCAATCTCCGCAGGATTCCTGCTCAGACGCTCTCCCAATGCGGCAATCTTCATGGAGCGTTCGGCGCTGAACTCACCCCGTCTGGAGAGAGCATACATTTTCACCTGAGCATCGGGATCACTTTTGATCAACTTCTCTATTTCTCTCTGTACTGAAATTGAAGCTTTCAACGCATTTGGTGAGTGTTTTCTTGCATGAACCTTTCTTGCTGCAGCAACCCCTTTCGAAATCGGGCGTACATACTGTTCACGTGCAGCAACAACCAGAGCTGCCCGAATGGTAGCCTGAGCCAGGTTTGCCTGGGTCTTTGCCTTCGCCATGTCATCGTCCTCTACCGCCTCAACCACACGGCTAAAATCACGCTCGGCACGCTCGACCAGATCTGCCCGCAGATGCTGAGGATCAGCCATCTGCATCCGGTCACGGGATTCAATCAGTTGTGAGAGCTGGGTGGTAAGCTGCTGCGATGTTTTCATCGCCTTCTCAATATAAGTGGCACTCTCATCCAGAGAAGACCTCGCCTTCTCATGGTTACCCGTAGAGAGATAGTTTTTCGCATCTCCCAATGCTTCCTGTGCCTCGGCATAGTTGCCGGGTGAAAATTCAATGACACGGAATTGCTTCGCCTCAGCCATGCGCTCCTCAACCTCTTCAATGGTAACCGCCTGAGCAGCAGTCGCACAGAGCATCAACGGAAGAGTCAGCAGCAAACGAACAGATTGATTATTAAACATGGTAAACCTCACAAAAATGTATTCGCGCCATACTGAAACAACAGTTACAGCAGGCAAGTGACATCAATCACAAAACAGAATTTTAAAACTACAGTTTAAAAAGCCATTTAATCCAATGACTTAAGAATTTTCTCACATGCCTTTTTGGCATCATCAAAGAGCATCATGGTTTTATCCATGTAGAAGATATCATTATCCAGGCCTGCATAGCCCACAGAGAGAGAGCGCTTCACCACCAGAATATGCTCAGCCTTCTCTACATCAAGAATCGGCATGCCGTAGATCGCGCAGGACGGATCGGTCCTGGCGGCAGGATTGGTAACATCATTGGCTCCGAGAACCAGTGCTACATCCGTCTCGGCAAATTCAGGGTTGATCTCATCCATCTCACAGACAATATCGTAAGGCACATCGGCCTCTGCCAGCAGAACATTCATGTGGCCGGGCATACGCCCCGCTACCGGATGTATGCCAAACCGGACCTTCACACCCGAGGCGATCAGTTTATCCACCACCTCTTTCAATACATGCTGCGCACGTGCAACCGCCAGCCCGTAACCCGGAACAATCACCACACTACGCGCATTCTGGAGCAGAAATGCTGCATCCTCTGCCGCACCCGCCTTTACAGGGCGATCTCCGATCGGTCCAGCAGAACCACCGGAGGCAGCCTGGCCACCAAAACCACCCAACAGCACATTAAACAGTGAGCGGTTCATCGCCTTGCACATAATGTAGGAGAGAATGGCACCTGAAGAGCCAACCAGTGCGCCGGCAATGATCAGCATGTTGTTGCTGAGCGTGAAGCCAATGCCTGCGGCGGCCCAGCCGGAGTAGGAGTTGAGCATCGAGACAATCACCGGCATGTCGGCACCACCAATCGGAATGATC
>WSZY01000238.1 GCA_013139875.1 Mariprofundaceae bacterium
CCGGATATCTGCAGATCGGGTTGGGCATCAACCTTGGCAATGTAACTGTTTTTAAGTCTTTTCTGATCTGCCCGAATACGTTTCAACTCCTCTTTTCCGAATACCGCCATTTTCCTGTCGACGGTGATATGTGAAACCCTGAACTCACCTTTGCTGACAGTCAGCCTGTCGACAAATTGAGCAGTTCCGGCTTTCGGGGTGGCAACTGACCATTTCAGAGAGTGGCTGCCCGGCCTGGTTTTTAGATCCACACCAACCCAGGCTCTGACCATGCCGGTTTCGGTTCGAATGGCAGGCCACGCCTTGCCAAAACAGTGGAGGGCTACGGTACCATCGGGCAGCGCCCTCTCTATGGTGAGCATATCCCCCTGAACCGCCCGGTACGCTTCGGCGTAAACAGGGGTTACTGCCATCAACAGGAGGATAGAGAAGAGCAATCGCTTCATGACGGGGAATCCTTTGAAATCTTTCTGGCTTCAGTTGCTGCGATGCCATCATGGAAACGGCTATCGATCCTGTCACCGGCAGCCAGTTGATCTGCCGAAGTGAGAAGCTTCCCCTCCGCATCCATGCTGATGGTATAGCCGCGTTTCAGAACCTGTATCGGCCCCAGATCATGCAGCTCTCTGGTCAGGCTTGAAATTGACTGCCTGCTGGCCTCGATCTGTTTCTCTATCAACCAGTTCAATTGCTGACGAACCTGTTCAAGTCTCTGGCGCTGCCTGTTTCTGCCGTGCAACTGGAAGGTGGTCAGGTGCTGCTGGCAGCGGTGAAGGGTCTGCTCCCTGAGCCTTAACTGTCTTTGTGGCTCCTGCAGGGCAAGTTTCTGCCGGATGTCGGTCAGCAGGCGATGCCGGGAGGCTATCCGGTGACGGAAGTTTGCAGTCAGCTGTATGGTGCTTCGCTCACAATGCTGATGACGGCTATCCTGAGCCCGCTGCCAGGTGTGCTGAAGCTGAGACGGTTTCGGAAGTTGCTGGCGCAGTGTGTCGCGATCAGGGGAGGCCAGTTCTGCCGCATTCGATGGTGTTGCCGCACGAACATCTGCGGCAAAGTCCGCCAGTGTGGTGTCGATCTCATGGCCAATACCGGAAATAATTGGAATTTCAGACTCCACAACTGCTTTGACAACCAGTTCATCATTGAAGCACCAGAGATCCTCCATGCTGCCACCACCGCGTACAAGCAGAATCAGGTCAGGTTTTGAGGAGATACTGTTTAACCGGGTAATGGCTTTGGCAATGGCTGCCGGGGCAGCATCCCCCTGTACGACAGCTGGAGCCAGTGTGAGTTGCAACCATGCGGGACGGGTGGCCAGCACCTTCTTCAGATCTTCAAAGGCAGCTGATGTGGGGGAGGTAACGATGCCGATATGCCCTGGCAATTTCGGTGGCCTGGTTTTGCGTTCAGGATCAAACCAGCCACGCTCTGCAAAAAGTGCTTTACGACGTTCGAATTCGGCAGCAAGTTGCCCTGCGCCTGCTGCCTCAACTTTACGAACCACCAGTTGGTAGGTGCCGCGGGGTTCATAGACACTGATGTGTCCTGTAAAGACAAATTGTTCGCCATCTGTGGGCAGGAGTTTGAGGCGCACTGCAGCCGAGCGCCATATCACGGCTGATATCGAGGCGTGGGCGTCCTTGATGGTGAAGTAGATATGACCGGATGTATGTCTGGTCAGCCTTGAAACCTCACCTGCCACATCAATGCTCGAGTAGCGCTGTTCCAGTAGCTGTTTGATACCGGCGGTTAGTTGCGTAACGGAAAGAGGTTTGGTTTCCATGTGAATATCAGACCAGTAGTTTCAGTTCAGGTCAATTGCTAATCATCCTGCTTGTTTCTGTACTTGCTTCGGTAACCAGCTGAACGGGGGGGCAAGCATATCAACGGAGCACCCCTTCCACCCAGGGACGGGTGGCGGTAAACATCGTGAACCGTGAGCGAAGCAAGACCGCGCAAGGTGAATGCCGCGAGATGCGGCAGAGAGGGTGCCCCGGGGTGCTCTTTCGGAACGATAAAAGGCCGGGGGCATGACGCTCCCCGGCCGAATCATTATATTAAGAGAACATACCTTTGAACGTGAAGAAGAAGAAGATTGAGAGTATGGCACCTGCCGGAAGCGTTACGATCCATGACAGAAAGATCGTCTGGATCACACCAATATTCAGTGCACCGATACCACGAGCAAGACCAACACCAAGGATCGCACCCACCAGCGTATGCGTGGTCGAGATCGGCAGGCCCGTTCCTGATGCAATCACAACAGTAGTGGCGGCACCGAGTGTGGCGGCAAAGCCGCGGCTGGGAGTCAGTTCAGTAATACCGGAGCCGACAGTCGCAATCACCTTATGGCCGTAGGTCACCAGACCAAAGATGATACCGGCACCACCGAGTATCAGGATCCAGATCGGCGTGGCCGACTTGGCGGCAATTTCACCTGCACTGCCTACAATGCTTATAACGGCGGCAACCGGACCGATCGCATTGGCGACGTCGTTGGAACCATGAGCAAAGGCCATGGCAATGGCTGTAAAGATCATTAATACACCAAAGATCTTCTCCATGTTGGCATAGTGGAACTTCTTATCCGCTTTCGGTGGGAATTTTAACCTCTTGATCATTACAGTGCCAATAAGTGCCACGATAATGCCGATAATTACTGCATAGAGAACGTTCTGCTCAAACGGTAGCTTCACACCGACATGTTTTAGCCCCTTCAGCAGTGTTACCATCGCGATGATAAAACCAACCATGAAGATGTAGTAAGGAACATACTTCCTGGCTTTGCCAAGCGGATCATCCGTATCAATAACCAGATTCTGAATACTTCTGAACAGAGCAAAGGCGATCGCACCCGCCATCAGTGGCGAGGTTATCCAGCTCATTGCGATGGTGCCCACCTTGCCCCACTGGACGGCTTCCATGCCAATACCGACTGCACCGAAACCGACGATGGCACCGACAATGGAGTGGGTAGTGGAAACAGGCCAGCCAGCGCGAGTAGCGACTAGTAACCAGGTGCCAGCAGCCAGCAGCGAGCCTAACATGCCAAACACCAGCAGCTCCGGGGTGTCTGCAATT
>WSZY01000009.1 GCA_013139875.1 Mariprofundaceae bacterium
GGTTAAAAAATTCACTGATGAGGCGCATCCGGACATTCAGATTCTTTTCCGGAAAACAGCTGTTCCGATCGATTTCAAAGCAGACCCTGCCGAGGCTGAAAGAACCAGCAGTGCCATTCACCGCTACAACTGGCTAAGCTACAATCTTCGCCCGAACTATCTGGCACGCCGCCTCTGCAAGCTCGGCAGTTATGCCGGCGAGTATGTGAAGGCAGACGGATTTGTGAAATCACTGGAGGAGAGGTTCAACCCATGATCATCGTTATCGGCGACATTATTGTAGATGAGTTTGTGATGGGTGATGTCTCCCGCATCTCCCCCGAGGCCCCCGTTCCGGTGGTCAATGTTGAATCAGTAGAGCGCAGGCTTGGTGGCTCAGCTAACGTCATCCGAAACCTGCATGCACTGGGTGAACCCTCTGCCATGTTCGGCATTGTCGGTGACGATGAGCCGGGTAGCTGGGTACACAGCCAGCTTGCTTTGCTCGACTCTGATGACAGTGGCGTGCTGACCAAAAAAAATAACCGCCCCACGGCCATCAAGACCCGCGTCATTGCACGCAACCAGCAGGTGGTCCGTTATGATCGTGAGTGGACCGACCCGGCCAGACCGGAAACACAGAATGAGCTGGAAAGGGGAATCCTTGAAAAGCTGGAAAAGGCCAGCGCTGTCATTCTCTCTGACTATGGTAAGGGGGTGCTGACACCGGGCTTTCTGAAGCAACTGATCTCCCATCTCGATAGCAAGATCATTGCAGTGGATCCGAAACCGGAACACACCGACGCCTACACCAATGCCACACTGATCACCCCCAACATCTTTGAAGCGGCTGCAATGGCCGGCATGGAGGCGATCAATGAAGATGACCATGTGGAAGCGATTGCACGCAAGCTGCACAGCAAACTGAATCTAAAACAGACTCTGATTACCCGCTCTGAGCGCGGCATGACGCTGTTTGACGGCGAGAGGTGCCACCATATCCCGACCGCAGCACGTGATGTTTATGATGTAACCGGTGCAGGCGACACGGTGATTGCCCTGTTCACCACCTGCCTGGCACGTGGCGATGATCCGTTGAAAGCGGCACAAACTGCTAACCTCGCCGCTGGTGTTGTGGTTGGTAAGATCGGTACGGCCACCGCAACATGGGAAGAGATTGAGAGTCACTGAACCTACTACGACTTTGCTGCTGCCCCCATTTGGGGCAGGCAAGGCACGAGGAGTGAAGTTTGGCATGACTCCAAATGAACAACGAGAAACGCAGTATGCATTCAATTGGGATGCAGCATGAAAATTGCAATCGGTATCCCCGCCCGCTTCGAATCAACAAGGTTTCCCGGCAAACCGCTGGCAATGCTTGCTGGCAAACCGATGATTGCGCATGTAATCGAACGCGCCAAAGCAGCCAATGTCGGTGACGTCTACGTAGCCACCGATGATGACCGTATTGCAGCAACGGCTCGTGACTGTGGTGCTGTGGTCTGTATGACACGTGCAGATCACAATAGTGGCTCTGAACGCCTTGCTGAGGCGATGAGAACGATTGATTGTGATGTGGTGATCAATGTTCAGGGTGATGAACCACTGATTGATCCCGAGGCAATCAAGGCTGTGGCCGAGCCTTTCCGTCATGATCACAGCCTCTCAATGGCAACCCTGGCTCACCCGATCCGGAATGATGAAGACTTCAACGACCCGAATGTGGTAAAGGTGGTCTGTGATGCGAAGGGGCATGCGCTCTATTTCAGTCGTGCACCGATCCCCTATCCAGGAAGCAAAGGTGGCAACCCGCTTCAACACGTAGGCCTCTACGCCTATCGAAAAGAGTTTCTACTGATCTATCCGGGGCTGACACCTTGCGAAAGCGAGCAGGCCGAACAGCTCGAACAGCTGCGCGTGCTGCATCACGGCTACTCAATTGCCGTGAAGACCGGTGATTTCAACTCTATCGGTGTTGATACACCCGAAGATCTCGCCCGCGCCGAGAAAATCATCTACGCATCTTAATCAGACCTGAATGCCCGCCTCTCTTATGTTTCAGATTGGTCGGTCTGTACCCTGTTCCGGCAGGCTTGATTCAGCCTGGTTGTTAGAACGAAGACTGATGCTTAACACCATATAACCGACAATACCTGAGGCTAATGACCCCAGAACAATACCAAGCCGCTCATCAAACAGCAGATTGACGCCAGTCTCTTCAAAGGCCAGCGAACCTATAAACAGACTCATCGTAAAACCAACACCACACAGTGCTGCAGTGCCATACAAAGAGCTCCAGGACATACCTTTTGGCAGGTTTGTTAACTTAAACTTGATCGCAAGCCAGCAGAGGCCAAAGACACCCACCTGCTTGCCGACGAAAAGGCCAAGCGCAATACCCAGAGGCACGCTATGTAGAATCTCCTCAACACCTATGCCGTCAAAACTGATCCCGGCATTGGCAAATGCAAAAACCGGCAACACAAAAAAGGCGACGAGTGTATGCAGATCACCCTCCATCTCCTTCAGCGGCGAACCTCCTGCTCTGGTCTTGGATCTCATTGGAATAAACATCGCCAGAATAACCCCTGCCAGCGTGGCATGCACACCGGATTTCAGCGTTGCCACCCACATCACCACACCAACCATGATATAGACACTTTTTGCATCAACGCCACGCCTGTTGAGCAGGACAAGAACAGGGATGCAGAGGGCAATGATCACAAGTGAAAGTAGTGAAATTTTAGCCGTATAGAAAATAGCGATGATGATGATTGCACCAATATCATCAAAAATTGCCAACGAAGTAAGGAATATCTTTATACTGGTAGGCACTCTCGAACCCAACAGAAACAGAATCCCCAATGCAAATGCAATATCTGTTGCTGTCGGTATCGCCCAGCCCTTCATGGCCGTGGAATCACTGATGTTAAAATAGGTGTAAATCAGTGCGGGAACAGCCATGCCACCAATGGCCCCCACGGCGGGGAGGATGATATTTTTTTTATCTGCGAGCTCGCCTTCAACAAGCTCCCGTTTCAACTCAAGGCCAACCAGAAAAAAGAATATGGCCATTAGTCCATCATTGATCCAGAGCAATAGCGGTTTTGCAATCTCCAGAGCACCAACTCGAATTTCCACAGGGGTATCAAGAAGTATTGTGTAATAAGATTGCAGGGGCGTATTGGCGACCACAAGTGCAAGCAGTGCGGCGAGCATGAGGATGATACCGGCAGCAGATTCAAGCTTAAAAAAATTCGATAAGAATGATTCCTGGGTAGAGTCCATAAACTTCCTTGCCTTCCAAAAGTAATAATATGCGGTAAATAATTAAGAAGCGACTATAGCTTAAAGCGTTTGAAAGGGTAACCAGTCACACCGGGTTGAAAGCGGAGATTTATTCATTCAGAGAGGCTGAATAACTTCACCCCATCCTTTCCAACCCACTCTTCCCCACCCCATTCAAATTGACTCTATTTCTATAAATAATCATCCATTTCAATAAAATTCAAGTGTGCCAATCTAATACATCCCTAAAATTATATGCCTTGGTGGGTTGACAAGGGTGTATTTGTGGCCAATATTGGCAATTAGTGGGGATTTGTGGGTAATTCCCCCTGATAACGTGGAGAGGCAACAATCTATGTTCGAAGGCGAGCACACAGTCAGCATGGACGATAAGGGTCGCGTCAGCATTCCAGCTGGTTTTCGCGAAGCCCTTCGCCGTCTCTACGACGACGAACGCGTTGTCATTACCCGCGACTTCGATGGCTGTCTCCGCGCCTATCCACCCAAAGAGTGGGAACGTGACGTTCTCCAGAAAGTCCGCGCTCAGAATACAAACGATCCCAAAGTCCGTGCATTTGCACGTTATACCATCAGCCCTGCAACCACCTGCTCTCCCGACAAGCAGGGCCGTGTCCTCGTCTCCCCCACATTGAGAAAGGATGCTGCGCTGAACAAACAGGTTGTCTTTGCCGGCGGTCCGAATTATTTCGAAATCTGGGATGTGGATCGTCGTGATGCCATGATAGAAAAGGCGCAGGCACTTCTACAAGCTGGTGGATTGGATTTCTGATGTGTCAAACCACGGGCAGGATTCCCACAAGGAACACATCCCTGTTCTCGCCAATGAGTTTGTCGATGCCCTCTGTATCAATCCCGATGGCCTCTACATTGACGCTACCTTCGGCCGCGGCGGTCATAGCCGCATGCTGCTCAATCGCCTCTCCTCCTCGGGGCAGCTTATCGCACTGGATCGTGATCCGGATGCGGTGGCTGAAGGCAAGCGCCTTGAAGTTGAAGACCCGCGCTTCAGAATCTTTCACTACGACTTCGCGTCTCTCGAAATGGCCATTGATGACGCAGGGTGGGACAGGGTGACAGGCATTGGCTTCGATCTCGGTGTCTCCTCTCCGCAGTTTGACCGGGCTGATCGTGGCTTCTCATTTCAACATGATGGCCCGCTGGACATGCGTATGGATTTTGAGCATGACCAGCCACTATCCCGGAAGCTGAAAAATGTCTCTGAAAAGGAGCTTATCCACGTGATTCGTGAGTATGGCGATGAGCGCTATGCCGGACGTATCGCCAAGACCATTCTACGTGCTGTTAACAGCGGTGAGATGAACAGCACCCGCGATCTTGAAAACATCTGCTTCCATGCCGTGCCCAAACAGGCACGTTACAGCGGCAGCCACCCTGCCACCCGTACCTTTCAGGCGCTGCGTATCTGGGTAAACGATGAGTATGCTCAGATTAAAGAGGGTGTCCGCTCCGCCATGAAGCATCTACTGCCCGGAGGCCGCCTGGCTGTGATCTCATTCCACTCCGGTGAAGATCGCCGGATTCGTGACATTATCGAAGAAGAAGTTCATCCATGCACGTGCCCGCCACAGTTTCCTCTCTGCGTATGCGGGCGCACAGCATCCATGCGCTGGATACAGAAGAAACCTCTACGCCCCTCAGAGGAAGAGATTGCTATCAACCCGCGCAGCCGCTCCTCCATGCTGCGTATTGCCGAGGCTGTAGTCGTGGATAGAGCCCTGTGATCAGCCGCAAAATTTCAACCGCCCTGCTGCTGGGCTCAGTCGCCCTGATGGCAACCGCTCAGGTATGGCTCTCTCATCTGCGTTATGAGCTCTCACTGGAGACCTCCCGTATCCAGAAGGAGCAGAGTGAACTGAAACGTGAAATGCATCAGCTGAATCTGGAGCTGGCTAGTCTGACCCGCCCGGAACGCCTGCGTAAAATTGCCCATGTCGACCTGGGCATGGCGCCACCGCTTCCGATGCAGGTGGTTCGACCATGAGTACCTCTTCCATGAATGAGCGGGAGAAGATCTTCATCCGCCGTCGCCTTGAGGCAGTAGCAGGCCTGGTTGCTGTCGGATTTCTGCTTCTGGCGATTCGTGCAGTTGATCTGCACTGGCTGCAGGCCGACAGGCTGCAGGAGATGGCTGACAGACAGCATTTCCGTCAGTTTGAGACATCTGCACCTCGCGGACCCATCATTGACAGACATGGGCGCACACTTTCAGAAAGTATTGAGGTACCCTCAATTGCTGCCATCGCCCGTGAAGTCCCCGACAGGGATATTGCCAGCCTGGCTGATGCACTCGGTATCAACGAGAAGGTGCTGACCAGAAAACTGAACCGTAGTCAGGGCTTTGTCTGGCTTGCCCGCCAGGTAAGCCCCTCCATAGCGGAAAAGGTGATGGCACTTAATATTGAAGGTGTTCGTCAGGAGACCGAGTGGCGACGTTACCACCCGCTTGGTCCTGAAATCGGTCATCTGCTCGGCTTTGTCGGTATCGACGGCGGCGGTCTTGAAGGTGTGGAGCATAATTTTAACGATACACTTGCAGGAACGCCTGGAGTCAGGCTGGTTCAGCGTGATGCACGCGGCCATTCACTGCCCGGTGGTATCTGGCTGAAAGATCCGGAGATGGGTAGAACCATTCAACTGTCACTCGACAGCACCATTCAGAGTATCGCCTATGCAGCACTGGCTGATGGCATCCGCCAGCAGGATGCCAAGGGTGGCTCCGTGGTTGTGATGCGCCCTGAAGATGGTGCCATCATTGCCATGGCCAACTGGCCCGGATTCAACCCCAACAGTTTCGGCAACCATAAGCCGGGAGAGTGGCGCAACCGCGTGATTACCGACATCTTCGAGCCCGGCTCAGCACTGAAACCGTTTACCATTGCCGCAGCTCTGGGCTCTGGAAAGTGGAAGCCGGAGTCCCGTGTTTTCTGTGAGAACGGCAAGTATCAGGTTGCTGACTATACCATCCATGATGATCACCAGGAGGGATGGCTTGACCTGACCGGACTGATTTCGCGCTCCAGTAATATCGGCATTGCCAAGGTCGCACTCGATATCGGCCCCGAGCACCTCTATAACATGCTGACAGGGGTCGGTTTCGAACGCCGAAGCGGGATCGGATTAAGCGGTGAATCGCCTGGCATCATACCACCCATCGGGCGATGGGGGCCGGTTGAAACCGCCAACATTGCCTTCGGCCAGGGAATTGCGGTCACGCCGTTGCAGCTTGCAACGGCCTTTTGCGTTTTGGCAAATGGTGGCAACTATGTGACACCAAAACTTCTCGCCGGAGAGCAGCCGGTCGAAATGCATCGTGTGATGCCTGAAAAAACAGCCCACGCCATCATCTCCATGCTGGAGACCGCAACAGGCCCGGATGGTACCGGAAGCAAGGCTGTGCCTGCCGGTTATCGGGTAGCAGGCAAGACCGGCACCGCACAGAAACCGAGTTCGGATGGCAGCTATGCCGACGACAGGTTCACCGCCGTATTTGCCGGCATCGCCCCTGCAGACAATCCCGAGCTTGTGATCATTGTGGTGATCGATGAGCCCCAGAAATCAATCTATGGTGGTCAGGTGGCAGCGCCGGTTTTCCGTAATATTGTTGCCACGGCACTCCCCTACCTTGGCATCTCACCAACCGAGAACGGGGCGCCGGAGTGGCAGGTGCTGAAAACCTCACTGTCCGACAGTAGGGAAGTTGCTTCACGGCATTCGCTGATTCGAC
>WSZY01000099.1 GCA_013139875.1 Mariprofundaceae bacterium
GGGTTTCCCTGGACAGGGTCAGAAAGTAGCATTTCACAACCAGTTCTTGCGTGAATAATCACCGCGCAGGAGTCGCTGCATGCTGATCGCTGCAATCTGGCGACCCCATTTGAACTCTTTGTACAATTTGAGAAAAGACCATATATCACGCATCACTTTGATACGATCCCCCATCGGCATCGCAGCCAGTGCCTTGGGAAAATCGGCTTCATGGGGTCTGGCAAATGCAATCTTCAGTGGGTTCCACTGATCGGTCGTGCGCCGTACTTCAGAGGCTATATTCTGCCGGTAAATATCCTGCACAGGTCGACTGCGCAGTATCGCATCCACCACTGATTCACCAGCAATGGCACCGGAATGCAGTGCGCAGCTCATGCCTTCACCAATCATATTCAGAAACCCGGTTGCCTGCCCCGTGATCAGCACACGTCCCCTGCCAAACACATAGCGGTTAATCAGTGATGGGCCAAAATTTTCCGAGCAGCCCTCATGATCATCATCAGCAGGTTTCAGGCGGACACCATGCTTCTCTTCAAAATATCTGGCGACATAGAGGTGCCTGTCATGGAACTTTTCACCAACCTTATAACCCACGCCAACGATCTGCCGGCCATCACGGGCATGGCTCCAGGTGTAGTGTCCCAGATCCGGGTGAAACCAGAAATGGAAATAGGCTTCATCAAGCGGGCAATCAATAATCTCATGAAATTTCTGGCCGACAAAAAACATCGGAATCTGCTTGTGATAATCAGGATAGAGTGAACGCAATACCGGTGATACCGGCCCATCCGCACCGATCAGGTAACGGGCCTTAAGATCAAAGGCCTGACCTCCCCGCTTACGCGCCGTCACCACCACATGATCATCAAGCTCTCTCTGTGCAAGAAAGGAGGTGTCATCCATCACTTCTGCACCACTCTGCTTAATCGCCCAGTGGTCGGCATATTTGCGATGCAGGTGTGGTGTGGAACCACCGAAGAAGTCCATCGGCATTGAAGCCATGCTGGGGAAATGAAACGTAACGCCTCTGCAGGAGGTTGGCTCATGCAACACCTTACGCGGTAGTGGGCCAAAGTTCTCAAGCAGGAACCGATGTCCGCGCGGTGACAGAATACCACTACAGATTTTATGGCGCGGAAGCAGCTGTTTTTCCAGAATCACTGTTTCCAGACCGGCATCCACCATTCGCTTGGCGGCAGCCGCAGCAGCCAGACTTGCTCCAACGATGACGACATCTACTTCACGCATGAGCACCTCCGTTTGATAGAATCGTAATCAACTCACTCACGTGCAATACCGGCTTGCCGGTAATTTCTGCCAGCATGCTTTGGTCTGCCGGATTTTCAATAATAATACGACTGAAGCTGCGCCCCTGAATCAGCCACTCAATCTGTTTTCCGGTATCAAACTGTCCAAGGCTGTCACTTGAGCTGCCAATGCCTGTCGGGATTGCCATGCGATGAAGATCGAGATTCATGCTGCAACCTGTGGTGTGCCTCAGTGCATCGTAATGCCTTACCCGCGTTGCATATTGAGCGTGGAAGGCACGTGCCTCGATGATGTAAAAATCATCCGGGCCAAGATTCTGCTGAACGGCCGGGTTACAACTGAGGGAAAAACTGTCGGGGACGGATGTGTGTGAAACATCAGTAAGTCCGGCTTCCTGACAAGCTGCAATAATCATGCCGCTCAGATCAATCTTTTCAGGGCAGAGCAGATCACAGGCACCGCACATCAGGCATGCGGATAGCTCTTCAGCCATCCCGGCAATATCCACACCATGTTGTATCGCTCCGGCATAACCCTGCGGGCTGAACCGGACATCCCGCCGCTGTAACCACATCGGGCAGGAGAGCAGACAGAGGGAGCAGCCGTAACAATCAGAGGGTGTTGCCATTAGAAGAGCTGCATCAGAAAATCACATCGCGATTCAATATCATGGCAGGGTCAGCCTGCTGCTTCAGCTTCAGGTGCTTCTCGACCACATCATCACCCAGTGCCCTGCGAATGTAACCTTTCATCATACCACCAAAGCGGTAATAACTGGTTTCAAGTTCAACCCCGATATCATAAATCTCATTCTTAAAAGACTGTAAACTGTCCCGACTATATTCCACCCCTTCATACATCGGTTCAAACTCACAGCCATAGGCCCAGCCTTCTGCATCAGCCGGGATACTGGAGAGTTCATAATGCGCCTTGTGCTCATCGCGCAGGCGAATACCCACGCAATAGAGTGTATAACAGGGGAAGTATTTTCGACATACGGCATTGCCGCGTTCAACAGCCTCGACAAACTTGTCCCTGTTGGTGGCCAGATCGGGAATCACCATATGGCGATCACCCCAGTGCTTCCATACCGCACGTGAGAAGACAACGGTGCGATCCAGCATCCTGCCATCCTGCATATGATGATCGGGTTGCAGATCCGGAAACAGTTCCCGTTTCCGGCGCAGTAGAAACAGTGCCTCTTTCCATTTCCATGGGCGCCATGAAAATTTTGCGGCCAGACGCAGGGCAAACATCAGCTCGCAATAACCGCGCAGTTCCGGTTTCACCTTCACCAGAAATTCAGCTTCACGCTCATCACTGTCAAAGGCGACCAATAGCGTAATGGCAGAGTCCATCATGGTTAAAATGCCTGTGTAATCACATGTTTGCGAAGCATCCAGCATCAACAGGTCTTCCACAGCTTTGGAGAGGGAACTGTAATAAAAATAGTGCATGCGCAGAGGCGTGTAGTGGCGGATTCTCAACGTGGCTTCGGTGATGATACCAAACTGCCCATAACCCAGAATGATACGTTCAAACAGTTCGGAATTTTCATCATCGGAACACTCAACAGTCTCACCGGTTGGCGTAACCACCTGCAGAGAGATGGCCTGATCCGCACTGCATCCATGCTTGGATGAATTCACATCGATACCACCCACACCCAGTGTACCACCCACCGATGAAGTCAGGTTAAGCGGCGCAGAGAGATAATCCAGACCATCACGCCGCAGCACTTCAGCCAGATGATGCCAGAAGACTCCCGCCTGCGTGCGTACCATCAGCGCGCTTTTATCGACATGCAGAACACGGCTCATACCCGTCATATCCAGCAGGACTCCACCAAAAGCCACCGACTCACCTTCTGTGGTCAAACCGCCACCACGAACCGTAACCGGCACTGCAAACTGCTGCGCAGCTTTCATCAAAGAGGCGATCTGTTCGGCAGACCTGGCCACCACCACGCCATGTGGCATCCCGCAAGCCAATCCTCCGGCATCGGTGATATAGATACCGGTGTCGGCACGCTGCTCACGAATTTCAACACCCTGCTGTTGCACTGCCTGAACAAATTCGGGCCACTGCTCACCCTGCCAGCGTGACGGATTGGTCTGCTGTCGTGGTATGCCAATCAGTGCGTCCGCTGCAACCGGGTCGGTGGGCAGACTGCTCTCTCCTGCAGTGTCAGAAACCGGTAAGTTCAATGCATTCTCCGAAAATAGTGTTGTCAGAACAGACTGAATCAGAACTTCCCTGATCCATTTCTGAAACCGGGACACTACAGCCACGATGGGGGAAGGTTAAGGATTGCATCCCCGAAGATATAGATGTGATCATCAGGGGCGCAGTTGCCAAAAACTAAAATAAGCTGCTACCTTGTCGATAGGGGAAACGTATAATATGAAAGTTCTGGTTGTTGATGATGACACCCTTATGCATGAGGTGATCACCGCTTTTCTGACCCGCTATGGTCAGGATCATGAG
>WSZY01000002.1 GCA_013139875.1 Mariprofundaceae bacterium
CCGCACGCTGATGACGGCTCATTGCCTTAAGTGTTTGAAAAGCTTTTTCACTGCCTGCCAGGGCTTCCCGAATCTGACGACGTCCTGCAATGGAGACGGTACCGACCAGCATGCCATCATAGGGAGAGGTTACATCAAGTGCTGTAGATATCCCCTGGCGAGCCTCACTGTTTAACCAGAGATAGAAGTGTGGGACTTCAGGTTCGGAGTTGGCCGGCAGGGTCAATTTGTGCGCTAACATACAATTGATTATAGCATGTATTTATCCTTGTAGCGGAGATGCGCCAGCATGAGTACACTCCCGCTCCCATGAATCAGGAACGTATCCGGAACTTTTCCATTATTGCCCATATTGACCACGGCAAATCGACACTGGCTGATCGTCTTATCGAAGAGACCGGCGCGCTCTCAGAACGGGAGATGAAGAAGCAGGTGCTTGATTCCATGGATCTGGAGAAGGAGCGCGGCATTACCATTAAGGCACAGACTGCAACGCTTCAGTACAGGAGCAATGCGGGTGAGGATTGTGTTTTCAACCTGATAGATACGCCGGGGCATGTTGATTTCACCTATGAGGTTTCGCGTTCCCTGCAGGCGTGTGAGGGTGCCCTGTTGATTGTCGATGCTGCCCAGGGTGTTGAGGCTCAGACGCTGGCCAATGTCTATCTGGCACTGGAGAATGACCTCGAAATCATTTCGGTGATTAACAAGATTGATCTTCCATCCGCTGATGTTGAAGAGGCTCGCCGCCAGATTGAAGAGATTATCGGACTCGATGCTTCCGAGGCGATTCCTGTTTCGGCCAAAACAGGTGAGGGTATTCACGAAGTGCTCGAAGCCATCGCCAACAGGATCCCGACACCGAAAGGTGACAGAGATGGCAAGCTGCAGGCACTGATTGTTGATTCGTGGTTTGACAACTATGTAGGGGCGGTTGCTCTGGTACGGGTGGTTAACGGTTCGATTCAGAAGGGCCAGAAGATTCGTCTGATGTCAAACAAGCGGGCTTATGAAGTGCAGGATGTGGGTGTATTCGAACCGACCCCGGCTTCTCGCAAGGTGTTAGGAACCGGTGAAGTAGGCTTTATGGTCTGTGGTATTAAGACGCTGGCCGATCTGCGCGTTGGTGATACTGTAACTATGGAAAAAGAGCCTGCTGATGAGCCGCTACCGGGTTTCAGGGAACCAAAGCCGATGGTATTTTCAGGCATGTATCCGGTGGATTCACATGATTACGCTGAATTGCGGGATTCGCTGGAAAAGCTGAATATGAATGATCCGGCATTCACCTATGAGACGGAGAGTTCCACTGCGCTTGGATTAGGATTCCGCTGCGGCTTCCTCGGCATGCTGCATATGGAGATTATCCAGGAACGGCTGGAACGCGAATACAATCTTGACCTGATTTCAACGGCACCATCGGTGGTCTACCGGATCACCCTCAATAGCGGTGATGTGCTGGAAATTTCAAACCCCAGTGAATTTCCGGATCCGACACTGATCAAATTAATTGAGGAGCCGAAGGTCCTGGCCCATATATTTCTTCCCAATGAATTTGTGGGTTCGATGATGAAGCTGTGTCAGAGCAGGCGCGGTGCACAGCAGGATATGAAGTTTATCTCTGAGGACCGGGTGATGTTGACCTACACGCTTCCTCTGGCAGAGATGGTGATCGATTTTTATGATAAATTGAAATCGATATCCCGTGGCTATGCTTCGCTCGATTATGAACTTGCAGGGTTTGAGGCCGATGATGTGGTGAAGATGGATGTGCTGGTGCATGGCGAACCGGTAGATGCTCTTTCCCTGATTGTTCACCGCTCAATTGCCGAGTCCCGTGGTCGTGATCTGGTGAAAAAACTGCGCCAGTTGATTCCACGGCATCAGTTCGATGTACCCTTGCAGGCCGCCATTGGTGGCCGTATCTTGGCTCGGGAGACTATCAAGGGTGTTCGAAAGAATGTAACTGCCAAGTGTTATTGTGGTGATATCACCCGCAAACGGAAACTTCTGGAGAAGCAGAAGAGAGGTAAGAAGCGAATGAAGTCGATTGGCAGTGTGAATGTTCCGCAGGAGGCATTTCTGGCGGTGCTGAAGTTGGGGGAGGAGTAGATGTCAGCAAAGAAACCTTTGTGGCGTGAGTGGCTGGAGAGCCTGATTATTATCGCTCTTCTCGCTGTCGTGATCCGCAGCTTCATTGTTGCACCATTCAAGATCCCTTCGTCCAGTATGGTGCCAACACTTGAAATTGGGGATTATCTTTTTGTCCTGCGTTACTCCTATGGCTTTCGCATTCCGCTTACTGATATCCAGCTGGCCCCTTCACCTGCCAAACGGGGAGACGTGGCGGTGTTCGACTTTCCGGAAGACCGGAGCAAGGATTACATCAAGCGTATCGTTGGTATTCCCGGAGACGAAATCCATTACGATAAAAACATGCTCTATATCAATGGCAAGCCGATGCCGCTTAGAGAGCAGGGCAGGAGAGCCTACTATCTGTCCGATGGCAGCGTAGATATGTCCATTCAGTTCGAAGAGCGCCTTTTTGATGTGAATCACTCCGTACTTCGTAAGGAGTTCTCCATCAGAGATGGTGACTGGACGGTGCCCGCCGGCCACTATTTCGTACTTGGTGATAATCGTAACAACTCCCGCGATTCCCGATTCTGGGGTTTTGTCCCACAGGAGTATCTGGTAGGAAAGGCTGCTATTGTCTGGTGGTCATGGGATCATCCCAAGGGCGAGGTGCGTTGGGATCGTCTGGGATCACTGATTCGCTAGCCGGACAGGTTTTATTGAGGTGTTTGTATATGAAGAATGAACAAGGTTTTTCGATGATTAAGCTTCTATTCTGGGGGGCTTTGATTAGTTTTGGTGTGATGGCAGGCTATAAAATCATCCCCGTCTACAATGCGCAATGGAAGATCCAGGATGCATTTGAAGCGCTTACCAGAAACATGGCAGACAAAGATGAAACCAGGATCCGCAGGCGACTGCCTGATCTGTTGAAAATGAAGTACCTGGCTCGTGGGGACGTACCACAGGAGTTTTATGATAACATTGTGATCAATGCTGATGGTGGCCAGGTTGAGATATCTTCTGAATACCATGTAACACTGTGGCTGATTGGCCCTGTTGAAGGTGTTGATCCGGATTCAGAATATGATGAATCTGATCTGGAGGGTATGGACAAGATTCGTCATAAACTGCGCAGGGATTTTGATTTCGAGCCGTATGCCAAAACCCCTTGATGACGAAGCAGTGGCGTTGATTCAACAGGCCATTGGTTACCACTTTGAGGATCACTCACTACTAAAACGTGCCCTGACACATCGCTCAGCATCTTCCGAGCATATGGAACGCCTGGAGTTTCTTGGTGATGCTGTGCTGGGGCTGACTATAGCCGATCACCTGCATGAAAAGTTTCCTCACTACAGTGAGGGTGAACTCTCCCGTATGCGTGCTGCACTTGTCCGCAAAGAGAGTCTCATGAGTGTTGCAGTCGTCTGGCAACTTGATCGTTTTCTTGTTGTTGGCGAGGGTGAACGAAAGTCAGGACATCTGAAATCCCAATCTATTGCTGCCAACGGTGTCGAATCATTGATTGGCGCAGTATTTCAGGAATCCGGCTGGGATGAGGCGCGTCGCCTGATCATGCATGCGTGGAGTCCGATGCTGAAAGAGGTTGATATTGACTCTGTTCTTGATCCCAAGAGCCGGCTTCAGGAGTTTACTCAGGGCAAGGGCTGGGGACTTCCTGAGTACAGTGTGACTGATCATGGAGTGAAAGCATCTCCACGCTTTTCAGCCCAGTGCAGCGTCAATGGTGAATGGCTGGCGAAGGGTTCAGGAGACCGGAAAAAAACGGCGGAGCTGGCTGCTGCTGACCGGGCATGGGAAGCGCTAAGCAACAAATAAAACAGAACCCTGATGAGAAGTTAGTCTTTAACAGGTTTGAACATCTGGTGTCGGCCCAAAGCGGATAAGTGTGACTCCCTGGCTTTGAACTAACAGACAGCCCGGGCCGACAGTGTGGCCGGATCAAGCCTGTAAGCTACGCTGGCAGCCTGCTATCGTCTGTGGAAAACTACTTATGTTTCGGTGGTTTAATCTTTGGTGGTTTTACTTTTGGAGTATGCACCTTTGGAACGGGCACCTTCGGAGCATGTACCTTCGGAACGTGTACTTTCGGAGCGTGTACCTTCGGAGCGTGTACCTTCGGAGCGTGTAGCTTCGGAGCATGTACCTTTAAAGCATTCGGCGTAATATCCGGCAGGCTCGATGGCTTCACCTTGGTGCCTGCGCCAACCTCGATGCCGTCATCCCGGTCGCTATCATTTATGGAAGGGGCAGGTGCCGCAACAGCGGACGTAGAAAACGCTATAACAGTCATTAAAACAGCAAAACAGAGTTTTTTCATCGCTACCTCCTCTCTACCGGGAATTTTCTAATATCAGAATACTCCCTCTGTTTGTTAATTAATGTGACCCAGATCACAGATTTGTTACTTTAATGTGATTTGGAGCATGAATATCACCTCATTTGATGCTGTATGTGACAAATGAGGTGATGTATTACCCTGCAGTTAAAAAGTTAAGCATTATTTTAGCCTGTATATTCCCGAATCGAGCGCTACTCTTCACCCATGAGTGATGAATCAGAAGAAAATTTCAGTGACAGAGTGAGTGAAGAGTTCCGCTGTGGCACGGTTGCACTGCTTGGCCGACCCAATGTGGGAAAATCAACATTGATGAATAGAGTTGTGGGTACAAAGGTGGCGATTGTTACACCCAAGCCACAAACTACCCGTCACCGTATTCTGGGCATCTATACAGATGAAATGCGCCAGCTTGTTTTTGTTGATACACCCGGCATTCATAAAGGAACCAAGCAGCTCAATAGAAACATGGTACGTATTGCTTACGCGGCTGCTCAGGAAGCTGATGTGTTGGTGATCATGCAGGATGTAACCAAGGAGTTGGATACAGGAACCCGCAAGCTGATTGAGCGTTTTGCCGATGGTTCGCTTACCCAGCCACGCATTCACGTGTTGAATAAGATTGATAAGATCAGGCACGATGCGCTGCTGCCGCGCCTTCAGGCGGTTCAGGCACTTGATCCTGATGCGGTTGCCTATATACCGCTTTCTGCAACAAAAGGGACTCAGATTGATGCGCTGGTCAAAACAGTGACAGAGCTTCTTCCACAGATGCCTCCAGTCTATGACCCTGACTGGTTTACCGATCAGAGTCAGCGACAGCTGGCTGCAGAGTATGTTCGTGAGCAGGTTTTCCTGGCGATGCATGAGGAGATTCCATTTCAGACAGCAGTCGATATTGAAGGGTTTCACGAGACAGCCAAGGGTGTTGAGATTGAAGCAGTGATTCTTGTTGGTAATGATCGGCATAAGCCGATGCTGATCGGCAAGGGTGGTGAACGCATGAAGATGATCGGAACCAGTACCCGTCTGGGGCTTGAAGAGCTTTTCGGCTGCAAAGTAAATCTGAAACTCTGGGTGAAGGTACAGACCGACTGGTTTGATAGTCCTGCCCGGTTGAATGAACTGGGGCTAAATGGCTGAAGTTGAAGGCCGGGCGATTTTACTAAGGCGGATACCTTATAGCGACACCTCCCTGGTCTGCCATTTCCTGACCGAGGAGCATGGGCGTATTGCCTTGATGGCTCGAGGGGCCAGACGTGTTAAAAGTCCATTCAGAGGAGCTCTGGCACCTCTTTATGCACTGAATATCCGTTGGCGCATGGGTCGGACGGGGATGGGGACTCTGGTGGATATCGAGCGTGGAGCCCGTCTACTGGATGAGATGTATGACCTGGACGGTCTTGAGCTCTGTGCAGTGGCATCAGGCCTGTTTCAGGATGGCGATCCACACGGTTATGCTGAGCTTACTGAATCGCTGCAAGTGATGCGTGATCGCCCGATAGACTCTTCTCTCTACAGTGGTGTATGGCGGCTGTTGGAGTTAAGCGGATGGGTGAGTGGCTTTGAACACTGCTGGGTTTGTGGCAGTGAAGTGGATGCGTCACTCCCCATGGTGTGGCATGAAGGGCATCTTGCCTGTAGCTCATGTGGAAGTGGCATAGCCATCTCTGCAGGCATGAGAAAAGGGATCACTGCACACCTGAGCCAGAGCAACGTTCGACTGGGTAAGCAGGAGCTTTCAAGCTGGAGAAAGATGATTCAGGATGTGCTGCGGCAGCATGGTGTAAGGCCTTTATCCTCTATAAGTCAGGAGTATTCATGAATTTAGGTGTAAACATTGATCATGTAGCGACCCTTCGTCAGGCACGCTTAACCCAATATCCGGATCCTGTTGAAGCAGCCAGAATTTGTATGGCTGCCGGAGCTGACGGGATTACGGCACATCTGCGTGAAGACAGGCGCCACATTCAGGATAGAGATGTCTATTTATTGAAAGAGCGCATGCTAACGCGAATGAATCTGGAAATGGCAGTGACTGATGAAATGGTCGCTATCGCCGTGGATGTGAAACCTGAAGATTGCTGTTTGGTGCCAGAAAAGCGCGAAGAGCTGACTACTGAGGGTGGTCTGGACGTTATTACTTACCAGGCTCAAATTACCGACGCATGCGTGAAGTTATCTGCAGCCAACATCAAAGTGTC
>WSZY01000196.1 GCA_013139875.1 Mariprofundaceae bacterium
ACCCTATGCTTATGGCCCAATTCTACAAAATATAAAAAGTCTCCACACTGATATCTTCTGTCTCTCTGTTTGCTGAGCGCGGTATCCTTTTGTTCAATCCTGTTTTTGCTCCGGATGCCGGGAAAACCACCATGCAGCTTTTAAAACAGGGGTGAAACTCATCCCCGTTTTGTATAGGCTATACTCTGAAGTGCCACAGATGAAAATCTCTCAATAAAGTTATTAAGGAGTCTGCTCTCTTGGCAAAAACAGTAAAAAAATGGCAGCTGAAAAAAGAGCATTTTGGCCAGCTTCTGGACGCCCTGGGAAGCGGTGGATACCGGACTGTTGCACCACTGGAGCGGGATGGCACGGTGATGTGGGAGTCTGTTGATTCGGCCGATGCCCTGCCATGGAATCGCCGCGAAGATCAGAAGCCCGGGCACTATCGTCTTAAGGACAGTGAAAGCGGACGCTGTTTTGATGTCACCCTTGGCCCGCAGTCGCTGAAGCCGCTCAGTTTTGCTCCCAGAGAGAAGCTGACAACTGTCAGGCGGGATGGTGATGATTCAACACTCACATTTTACCCTCAAAAGCCGGAGGTCGAGAAGATTGCTGTTCTGGGTGCACGTGCCTGTGATATTGCAGCACTTGCCATTCAGGAGAAGGTGCTGGAAGAGGGCGCGTACAGCGATCCGTTTTTTGCAGCCCGAAAAGCCGGGCTTTTCATTATTGCCGTGCACTGCACCCGTGCAGCCGAGAGCTGTTTCTGTGCCTCCATGGGCTGCGGGCCAAAGGCTGAATCGGGGTTTGATATTGCGCTTACCGAAATGGATGAGCTGTTTCTGGTTGAGTCGGGTAGCGAGCAGGGCGAGGCTATTGTTGCAGCTCTTAATCTGCCGGAGGCTGGTGCGGAACTGATTGGCAGGGCGGACGTTGAGATTCAGGCCTGTGCCGATAGCCAGAGCCGTGGCATCAGCCAGCAGGGGCTGCCGCAGGCACTCTACGAGGCTCACGACCATCCCCACTGGGATGAGGTGGCTCAACGTTGTCTATCGTGCAGCAACTGCACCATGGTCTGTCCTACATGTTTCTGCCATGCCGTGGAGGAGGTGCCGAGTCTGGATCGCAGTGAAAGTGAAAGGTTCAGAGTGTGGGACTCCTGTTTTTCCCCTGAACACGGCTACATTCATGGCAAAAATATGCGACCCACAACAAGAGAGAGATATCGTATGTGGATGACCCATAAACTGGGCTCCTGGATTGAACAGTTTGGAACATCCGGCTGCGTTGGCTGCGGTCGCTGCACTACATGGTGTCCTGCCGGAATCGACTTTGTTGAAGAGTATAAAAAAGTGAGGCAGGAACCATGAGTAGAGAAGCCTGTCCTTCCCCCGCTCTCGTGATGCGTGCAAATCAGATTCATCCTGCCCGGATCATTGAGAAAATTGAAGAGACTCCGGGCATTTACACCTATCGTCTGCGCTTTGAAGAGCAGGAAGTTGCAGACTGTTTTGCCTTTGCAGGTGGCCAGTTCAACATGCTCTACATCTATGGCGTAGGCGAGGTGCCGATCTCTATTGTCTCTGATCCGGAAGATGCCCATATCCTTGACCACACCATTCGCGTGGTGGGCAGGGTTACCGAAGTGATCGGCCGGATGGATGTGGGGGATGTGATGGGGGTACGGGGCCCCTTCGGCAACGGCTGTCCATTGGAAGAAGCCAGGGGAAAAGATGTGCTGGTGGTGACGGGTGGCCTTGGCTGCGCACCTGTTGTCGGTGCTATTGAGTATATGTTCAGAAGGCGGGAGCAGTACGGGCACATCCGTATCATGCATGGTGTCAAAACCCCTCGTGACCTGCTCTATCGGGAACGCTTTGATGCGTGGCGGAAAGAACCGGATACGGAGGTGCTGTTGGCCAGCGATCAGCCGGAGAAGACATGGCGCTACCATACCGGCGTGATTACGGAGCTCTTTGATACCGTTGAGATGGATCCGGCTAATACCGTTGTCATGATGTGCGGGCCTGAGATTATGATGAAACTGGCAGCCAGACATCTGATCAAACGCGGTCTTCCTGATGATGTGATCTATCTATCCATGGAGCGCAACATGCAGTGTGGAATCGGGCTGTGTGGCCACTGCCAGATCGGCCCGTACTTCTCATGCAGGGATGGCCCGGTGATGCGCTATGACCTGATCGCGCAGTTTCTGGCGAGAGATAACTGAGATGGCCGATTCTGATCTGAACAAACCACAGACAGGCAAGCCACGTCTGGCCGTATTCAAGTTCGCATCCTGTGATGGTTGTCAGCTCTCTATTCTGAGTCTGGAGGAGGATCTTCTGATTCTGGATCAGGCTGTTGATATTGCCTATTTTCCTGAGGCCTCCAGCAATATGCAGGAGGGGCCGTATGACGTGGCACTGGTAGAGGGCTCGATCTCCACACCGGAACATCTTCACCAGATTGCAGAGATTCGTGATCAGAGCAGGATTCTGATCACCATTGGTGCCTGCGCAACGGCAGGCGGACTGCAGGCACTGCGCAATTTTGCCGATGCCGATCATTTCACCGAAGTGGTTTATACCCATCCTGAATATATCGAGTCACTCTCCACCTCAACACCCGTCTCGGAACATGTGAAGGTTGATTTTGAGCTCTGGGGCTGCCCGATTGATAAGGTTCAGTTAAGACAGATGTTGAGTGACCTGCTGGCCGGTGTCGCACCCAAATTGCCCGGCAGCAGCCTCTGCCAGGAGTGTAAGAGAGAGGCACATACCTGTGTGCTGGTTGCCAAAGGTGAACCCTGTCTCGGGCCTGTTACACGTACCGGGTGCGGTGCGATATGTCCCTCCATGGGCAGGGCCTGTTACGGCTGCTTCGGCCCGGCTGATCTCTCCTTCCCCCATGACCGGGAGCAGGCCAATGCTGCTTCACTGGCTGAGCGCTTTGCCACAGAGTTGAATATGGATGAGGATGAGATCCGTCGGCGTTTTCACCTGATCTACAGTTATATGAGTCCGTTCAGGGAGATCGGTGACAAACCTGATGGAAAGATGGAGAAACATGATGAGTAGCCGCTCAATCAAAGTGAATATGGTGGCACGCGTTGAGGGTGGGGGTGCCCTGAATATTGATCTGGATAGCGATGAGATCCGTCGGGTTGAGCTGAAAATCTTTGAGCCTCCCCG
>WSZY01000127.1 GCA_013139875.1 Mariprofundaceae bacterium
GCTGCGACAGTCAGGTGCTGGTCTGGCATGATCTGCTGGGACTCTCAGAGAAGAACCCGCCCTTTGCTCCGGCCTACACCAATCTTCGCCAACATATCACCGCTGCCATCAGCACATGGTCTGATGATGTGCGCGATGGGAAATTCCCCAGGCAATGAACATCGTAACAACCACCACAGAGCTTCGGCGTCAGCTTGCTCCGATGCGGGGGCATGAGCGTATTGCCTTTGTCCCGACCATGGGTTGCCTGCATGAGGGGCACTTAAGCCTGATTCGAAAAGCTAAAAAGATGGCCGATATCGTGGTGGTGAGCATCTATGTAAACCCGCTGCAGTTTGGACCTAATGAGGATTTTAATGCCTATCCACGCAGCTTTGAGCAGGACTGTGAACTATGTGAAAAAGAGGGCGTAGAGGTCATCTTCCACCCGGAAAATCTCTATCCGGCAGACGGCATCAAGGTATCTCTGAAAGTCGATGAGCTGGACAGTCTGCTTTGTGGCACATCACGCCCCGGCCATTTTGACGGCGTGGTCACTGTCGTGAACCTTCTGTTTAACATCGTGCGCCCGGACATCGCTGTTTTCGGCGAGAAGGATTACCAGCAGCTCACCATTATCAATCGTATGGCAAGCGACCTGCATATGAATGTAGAAATCATTAGCGCCCCGACACTGCGGGAACCGGATGGCCTGGCGATGAGCAGCCGTAACCGCTATCTGAGCGAGGATGAGCGCAACAGGGCCTCTCACCTGCATGAAACACTGCAATCAATGAAGGTTCTGTTTGAGCAGGGTGAAGTGGACGCCGGCAGACTGATCAGCCTGGGCAGAGCGAAACTGTCTGATGCAGGCATCAAGCCCGAGTATCTGGAAATTCGCGATGCACAAAACCTGAAGCCTGTGGAACAGTTGGGTGACTCCCCTGCCCGCATTTTTATTGCCGCAAAAATTGGCAACACCCGCCTGATTGATAATATTGCGCTTGAACGTGCCATCCACAGAAGCTCTGCAAGTATTGCGGAGACCATGCTATGAAACTGACCATGCTGAAATCGAAACTGCACCGTGCCACGGTCACCCATGCGGAACTGGACTATGAAGGCTCCTGCGCCATCGACCAGAACCTGTTGGATGCAGCCAATATTCTCCCGTTCGAACAGCTTCATATCTACAACGTAGCCAATGGCGAGCGTTTCACCACCTATGCCATCACTGCTCCGCGCGGCTCCGGCACCATCGGTGTGAATGGTGCAGCAGCACATAAGGCCAACCCCGGCGACCTGCTCATCATCTGTACTTATGCGGAACTTGAAGCCAAAGAGGCTGAACATTTTCAGCCTGCACTGGTCTACCTTGACGCGGATAATGCAATCACACATACCAGTCACGGCCGCCTTGCCGCAGTCTGAAAAGGAGCACGGCAACCGTTGCCCATGGAGCATGGGCAGTGCGCTCTACCGCGCCTACCACGATGAAGAGTGGGGCGTACCGACACACGATGATCATAAACATTTCGAGTTCCTGATTCTGGAGGGTGCACAGGCAGGCCTGAGCTGGAGCACCATACTGAACAAGCGCGAAGGCTACCGGGCTGCCTATGATGATTTTGATCCGGTGAAGGTAGCGGCCTACGATGAGGCGAAAATAGCGGAACTATTGAATAACCCCGGTATTGTGCGCAACCGCCTGAAAATACGTGCCTCAGTCAGCAACGCTCAGCACTTTCTCGAAGTGCAGCGTGAGTTCGGCACCTTCGATACCTATATCCGGGGTTTTGTGAACAACAAAACCATCCTCAACCGGTTCCAGAAGATGTCAGAGGTGCCTGCTACCAGCCCCGAATCAGACGCTCTAAGCAAAGACTTAAAAAAACGGGGGTTCAAGTTTGTCGGCTCAACCATCATCTATGCACATATGCAGGCCATCGGCCTGGTCAACGACCATCTCACCACCTGCTTCCGACACGCCGAACTGGCAGCAACTTAAGAGCTGTTAACTCTAAAGCTTCACAAAAAAGAATGTAAAAAACACAAGGGCTATGAAAAAGAGCAGCTTCCAGAAGAGAGCCTCTCTCTTTGAAACTCTGCTGTTACGCCAAATACTTCTTGGCTTCAGCCAACGTGTCCCGGATCCTCCGGATCGTTTAGATCGTTGGAATGCGCGGGTTGATCTGTCAGAAATGATCATCACTTCCCTGGGGGTTTATTGTCAGGAGGCAATCTTATCATCCCCCCACAGGTTATGGAAATAACTGCCTCCGCTGATACCCTGTCATCATGAAACGTCTTATTACGCTTATTCGACATGCCAAATCGGACTGGGGCCATCCGGAGCTCTCGGACTTCGACAGGCCGCTGAACACCCGGGGTAGACGGGATGCCCCTTTTATGGGAGCCAGACTGGTTGAAAAACTGGATGAGTTTTGCACGCACTTTGACCTCATGCTTGCCAGCCCGGCCAACCGGGCAATCACTACTGCCAGAGTAGTGGCTGATGCCATTCACTACCCGCCTGATGATATAGAGACGGATTCCAATCTATACCTGGCATCTGCCACAGAGCTTCTAAACATACTTCAATCCGTTGATGATGATATTCACCACATTGCTCTGGTCAGCCACAACCCCGGCCTGACC
>WSZY01000225.1 GCA_013139875.1 Mariprofundaceae bacterium
ACCGAACCATCTTTGCCATACTTGCCTTTTCGGGCGCCGAGCAGCAGCACACCGGCAAGGGCTGCGGCAGCACCGGTCATGTGAACCACACCGGAACCTGCAAAGTCAAGGAAGCCTGCACTATCAAGGAAGCCGCCACCCCATTTCCACATGCCCTGAACGGGGTAGATGAAGCCGGTTAGTACGATGGCAAAAGCAAAGAATGCCCATAGCTTCATACGTTCAGCCACTGCACCGGATACGATTGACATGGCTGTTGCTACGAATACAACCTGAAAGAAGAAGTCTGACAGGTTGGAGTAGTAGGGGGCGTCTTCACCACCTGCCAGTACCGCAGCCGCTTCATTGTCACCGCCCAGCCCGAAGCTGATGCCCGGGATAATGGATGAGACAGCATCACCATACATGATGTTGTAGCCCACCAGCATGTACATGATGCATGCAATTGAGTAGAGGACGATATTTTTGGTTAGAATTTCGGCTGTATTTTTGGAGCGGACCAAGCCTGCCTCCAGCATGGAGAAGCCAGCGGCCATCCACATGACGAATGCTCCCATGATCAGAAAATAGAAGGTATCAAGTGCGTATTTGACCTGGAGAATATCTCCTGCGGCCTGTTGTAAAGTGGGTTCCATTTTATATTCTCCTAGCTCAGCGCATCGGCGTCTTCTTCACCCGTACGGATACGGATAACACGCTCGATGTCACTGACAAATATTTTTCCATCGCCGATCTTGCCGCTGTTTGCTGCCTCTCTGATGGCATCAACAACGGAATCGACCTTGTCTGCTGTTACGACGACAGTGACTTCGGTTTTAGGCACGAAGTCGACGTTGTATTCAGCGCCACGGTAGAGTTCTGTGTGTCCTTTCTGGCGGCCATGTCCCCGGACTTCAGTTACTGTCAGCCCGGTTATGTCCAGCCCCAGCAGGGCATCTTTTACATCATCGAGTTTGAACGGTTTGATGATGGCTCGAATTGCTTTCATAATTACTCCTTCTTAAGTTTTTTTCTCTGCTGTTCCGGGAGTATGGGGTAGCTGTTGCTACCCCTTATCCCTGTTCTGTTTCCTAGAATGCGGCGCTCAAGGCACCGACAAACTGGATTTCATTACTTGGGCTGCCTGTATAGGTCGGGAGCGAGACCATGAACGAAGGTGTGAAAGTGATTCCACTAAGTTCAATGTCCTTACTGATACCGAGATCCACGTGGCCGAGTTCATTTTTTGTGGTCGGAAATGCGGTTGGGCTGGTGACACTTGTTGTGGGAAGATAGAAGCCGAAGTTGGCTGCCAGATCAAAGCCCATCAGGTTGTGGCCAAGGCCGATGTCAACGTAAGCATCCTTTTTCCATGCACCATTTACTGCATAGTAGTAGGTGGCAGAGACCGGACCGTAGCCCAGGCCTGCGTACACTTCAGTAGCATTGTTTGCGGCTGCATTCAGGTATGCATAAGCAATGGCACCGAGTGAATAGCTGATGTCGCCGATTTCACCGGAGTAATCAACGGTAAAGTCGAACTCTGTTGAAGGCCCTGCCAGAGATGCGAACCAGACGTTTGCCGACAGGCCCATGCCTGAGTCAACATTCAGATCACCCTGCACGGATGCCTGACCTGCTGTCTGCTGCATACCTCTCCACATGTATTGGCTGTAGACACCGAGATCGCCACTGACGTCTATATCTTCAGCCTCTGCTGCTGAAATTGTGAGGCCCATGGCAAGCAGCAGTGCGCTGGCATGTTTAATGATTGTTCCACTCATATTAAAACTCCTTTTTTTGTGCGGATAGAGATAACTCAATCCATTTTCTTTTGTCTACTTCATCTACAGCAGGAGTCGTGCCAGAACGCTGTTTTATAAAATTCGTTGTAAATAAAGGGATTCTATATTTTCACCATTAAACAATTGCCTAATAAATAGGCATCCATGCCTGTTTATTAATCATAAAGAGGATGTGTCGCTACTGAATTGTTGCTGTTATCTTTCGCGACTGTGTAACAGAGGAGTTAAAAGATGGTTCAGTTTGATTATGCTGTGTGGGGCGTGTTTTTTGCAGCGCTACTCTATGTTTTGGGAAATGGCGTCTGGGTGAACCATCTGGTGCGTGAGCGCAACTGGCTGGGCTGGCTGGGCTGGTCCGTTCTGGGTTTGGGACTGCTGTTGGTGGCAGCGCTGTTTGAGACAAGGCTTGATCAGGCTGAAGGCATGGGTGTGCTGGAGAGGCTTACGAGTGTAGATGTTGAAAACCACTGGATTGCCATGGGGCTGTTTGCACTTATGTCTGTGCCGGGGGCAGCTTCGGTACTGCTCAGGCAGAGTGTCCGGTGGACCAGGGTGATACTGTTGATGCCTGCAATTCTTATTTTTATTCCTGTCGGCAGACAGCTGGGCAATCCTGATGACAGCTACTTTCTATTAAGTATGGGAACAACACTGGTGGTCTGCACCGTGCTGTTTCTATGGCAACTGCTGCTGGATTGTGAGCCGGAGCAGGCTCTTAAGCATGAAAGTTAAGGGGGCAGGGCAATGAAACATGCAGAGTCGCGGGCTTCAATTCTTGTTGAGGCGCTACCCTATCTGCAGCGGTTTGCTGATCAGACCATTGTAATTAAATATGGTGGCAACGCCATGGTTGAAGAGGCGTTGAAGCAGAGCTTTGCTACTGACATCACGCTGCTGAAACAGGTGGGTATCAACCCTGTCGTCATTCATGGCGGAGGCCCGCAGATTGGTAAAGTTCTGGAACAGATCGGTAAA
>WSZY01000069.1 GCA_013139875.1 Mariprofundaceae bacterium
GGGCTATTAGCTCTTTTCCTGTCCCGGTCTCACCCTTAATCAGCACAGTTGATGGCGTTGGGGCAACCTGAGTAATGAGCTCTTTCAGCTCACGCATAGCGGCTGATTCTCCGAGAAGTTCGGACCCCATGCGACTATCGAGTGCACGTTTAAGCTCCTGTTCGCGTAGCTGTTGCCAGCGGGATTCCATGGCCCGATCGATGGTGTCCTGTACCTCATCGGGGTCGAATGGCTTACCGAAAAAGTCAAGCGCACCATCTTTGCGGGCACGTACGGCAAGCGCGTGTTCATCATGGCCGGTAATAACAACAACCGGCGTATCGGGGCTCTCTTTTTTTAACTTGAGCAGATAGGCCATGCCGATTTCAGGATTATCCGGCTCAGGTGGCAGTGCCAGATCAAGCACAACCAGATCAACACGATTGGCTGCGAGCGCGGCATCGGCCTTTTCAAGGTCACCTGCTTCAAGGACCTGGTATTGATCCTGTAGCAGTAGTTTCAGGTTGAGGCGGTTGATTTCATTATCATCAACAACAAGCACGGTACGCTGGATCTTCATCTACACTCTCCCATATCTCTATTTCCCCGGACTCTGCCACAAAGGCAGTCGCACGAAGAAGGTGGAACCTTTCCCCTTCCCCTCACTTTCGGCAGCAATGGTTCCGCCATGTGTCTCGATAATACGTCTGCTCAGATAGAGCCCGATGCCCAGGCCGCTCTCTTTACTGGAGGCAAAGAGGTGAAATAGTCGCTGCTTCAGAAAGGCCCCGGAGATACCCTGGCCTGTATCCCGAACCCTTATTTCAATCATCTGATCAGTCAGCAGTGTCTCGACAAATATATCACCCTGTTTCTGCATCGCCTGCACACTGTTATCAAAAAGGTTTTCAAACACACCCTGTAGCATGCTGTTGTCCGCAGCAGCAGCAGGCAGACCGGGGAGTATTTCATGAATATGAACCCCTTCTGGCCAGAGGCGGTCTGCAATACTCTTTTTCAGCAGGGCTGAAACATCACAGGGTGCCAGCGTCGGGTGGATCGGTGCCTGCGGGTCGGCCATGCGCTGCATCAGCGTCTGCATTCGGCCTACCACCTTGCGAATGGCAGCAACCAGGCGGGAGGTATCCTCCGCATCCAGCTTTCCGGAACCGATGTGGTGGGCGAGAAATGAGAGGTCATGCAGCCGGTTTTTCAGGTCATGGGAGTGGAGCTGGCCACTCATACGGGAGAGTGAATCAAGGCGGGCATCCTGAATCTGCATATGAGAGAGACGGGCATGCTCAAGGCTCATGGCGGCAAAGCGGGAGAGACTGGTCAGGCTTTTTATCTCCTCCTCATCGGTCTCCCAGCCATCGGTTCTTGGCCCCAGATGTAGCCAGGCAGCACCCTCCCGGTACGCAATCGGAAGTATCAGCTCATAGTCAGCGGACACTGCACCCCCCGGAGGTGGTATCGGACTATTGGCAGGGTGAGTGAACAGCTTGCCCTCATCTGCCACCCGCTCATCAAGTGCGGCGTATGTGCGATGACAGATATTGCAGATACGTTCCAACAGAGCCGTCTCAACATTTTCAACCGGAAGATCTGCCAGCTCTCCCGCCCCCAGGGCCCGGATAGCAGCCAGAGTATCGAGACGCCGTTTAAAAAAGAGCCGGTCAATCATGCGTTGCAGGCTATGCACAACCGGTGAGAAGAGGAGTACAGCAGCAAGGGCTGCCAACACCATCGACCAGAGTGAAACAGCTTTTCCGGTAATGGCATATACCAGTGATTCAGAGAGAATCAGAGCAATGAAAAAGAGGGCCAATACTGAAAATGAGGCAATAAAATAGGCGGCCGAATGGAGCAGCCGCCTGAAGTAGAATTTCAGGCGGCGGCGTAGCGTTGGCAGGTTAGTGATCTGGATTAGTCAGGCCTTTAGTTCCAGCGGCTCGATTTCAGATTCGAAGCGCTGCATGGTCGCTTTCAATACGTCCAACGCACTACCTGCGAGAGGGGTAAGCGGCAGGCGCAACTCATTCTCCATCCAGCCCATCAGTGAGCATGCGGCCTTTACCGGAATCGGGTTGGCCTCAACAAACATCGCATCACTCAGATCCTGCAGAGCAAAATGAGCTCGGCGTGCAATATCCAGGTTGCCGCTATACATCGCTTCGGTCAGCTGGCGCATGGTTTTTGGTGCTATGTTGGCGACAACAGAGATCACACCTGTACCACCGAGCGTCATAAACGGGAGGACGGTGGCATCATCGCCGGAAAAGAAATCCATTTTGTCACCACATAGCATCAGGGTGCGGGTAAGCTGTGCCATGTCAGCGGTTGCATCCTTGATGCCGATAATGTTGGGAATATCAGCAAGGCGTGCAACAGTCTCCGGCTCGATATTGGAATTTGTCCGGCCCGGTACGTTATAAATAATCTGTGGCAGGTGTACGGCTTCGGCCACGGTACGGTAGTGCTGGTAGATGCCCTCCTGAGTCGGCTTGTTGTAATAAGGGGAGATCAGCAGCGCTGCATCGGCTCCCAGCTCTTTGGCGGATCGGGTCAGATCGATGGATTCGGCAGTGTTGTTACTGCCTGTTCCAGCAATAACCGGAACACGTCCATTGACATGTGCAACCGTAATGCCGATCAGGTGCTTGTGTTCGGTAAAGGAGAGGGTAGCCGCTTCACCGGTTGTTCCTGCTGGAATAACAGCATCCACGCCTGCCTCAATCTGGCGCTCCAGATGGGCGCAGAATGTATCTTCATCGATTTGCCCATTTCGAAATGGGGTGACCAGTGCGGTCATAGTGCCATGAAACATATTAGCCTCCGTACACCCGCTACTATAGCTGCTTCACAAAAGTGAGAAAGGGGAGATTACATGCCGGGCTGCCGTTTGAACCTGTAACTGCAGATAACTGCTATGATAGCAGGGTGGAGCGACTGTTCCGGGTATCGGTCTCAACAAGGCAGTCAGGAGGTGTGAAATGTTGAATGTTACAGTGAACCGGGAAGATGGTATCGCTATTCTTGAACCGGACGGTGCATTGACACAAAAAGATTTCGAGTCGGCAGCAGCCATCATTGATCCATTTATTGAATCGAAAGAAAAGCTGAACGGTGTGATTATCCATACACGGGAGTTTCCGGGATGGGACTCCTTTACGGCCCTGCTTAGTCATCTGAAGTTTGTCCGGGA
>WSZY01000204.1 GCA_013139875.1 Mariprofundaceae bacterium
TTGATATCAATAAAAAAAGGAACGGCCAGCAATGTTCCCATGATCAACAGCAGCAAACCTAAACTGTATTTTATGGTCTTCTTCACTATTCAATAACTCCCATGGTCAGATCGTGGACAGAGACTCAAATCACATCAGGGGTGGAAAATGCGCCAGAAGTGCCGGAAAATCATCTGCCACATCCACCGCACCCTCTGCATAAAGCACCTCGGCCGACTCTACACCAAAAGAGACTCCCAGTGCGCGCAGATTGGCTGAAGCGGCCATCTGCATATCAAAGACTGCATCACCGACCAGCGTAGTTCTTTCCGGTAACACGCAAAGCTCATCCATACACTCAAGAGCCATGGCCGGATGCGGCTTTGAAAGGCAGCAGTCTGCCGTCCGCAGCACAAGAAAGTATCCGGTCAGATCAAACAGCTCCAGCACACGTATCAGGCCCGGCTTCGACTTTCCCGTCACAATCCCCATCCAGTAGCCACGCTGCTGCAACTCCTGCAAAGTCTCGATGACACCGGGATAGAGTGAGAGCGAAACTTCAGCCGCACTGTAATGCTGGCGATAAGCCTCGGTGATCCGTGCATTGCAGCTAATATCGGAGGAGAGGGCTTCAACAGCCCCCTGCAGTGAAAGCCCGATCACCTTGCTTACTGCATCATCAGACGGCTCATCAAGGTCACAGGATGCAAATGCCATCTGCATGGAGCTCACAATCATACCGTGCGAATCCGTCAGGGTTCCATCACAATCGAACAGGATCAGGTGTGCTTTCGAATCTATATTACTGTTCATCATCATTAAATCCGGACTCATCGGGCCTCTGAATAGGGTTCATTCACACCATCGACACCGGAGGCAGCAACATCAGGAGAGACAGAAGCCTTCCACTCCTGCTGCGGTCGCCTCACCTGCCAGAGCAGCGTTCTGTCTACAGCCAGTACTTCAGGCCTGTCAGCGAGGCGCAGATATGTGGATATCAGATCACTTCCCTGCTTGCCGACAGACAGATCCAGCAGAGTGTCGCCACGCTTGCTCTTCAACAGCAGCCGTACCGAACCGGTTGTTACCCGCAGTTTTTCATAATGTTCGGGATTGCGTGTCACAACACGGACAATTTTCATGGACGCAAGATCATCAAGCAGGTGTTGAACAGCATCCGCATCCGCATCCTGCTGTTCTCCTTCTGCCCCCTCTCCTTTCAGTTTCCAGCCGCTATCGGAACGCAGAAGTGAAACGGCCACGTCTCCCCCGTCCATCAAAGCCAGTCTGTAAACTTCGTCCGGGTTGAAACGGACCATCTCCGGCATCAATTGCGGTGCGGAGTCCGGTCTTGATGCCAGCCAGATGAGCAGGCCGGCCAGAAACAACAGCGAAACTGTGATGACTGCTTTTTTCAAGTGACGGGAACCGCTCTGCGACGCTTCAACGCCCACCAGCGCCAGATACCAATCAACATTATCAACATCGGCAGGCCGAACATCCATATGCCTTTAAAGAAGGAGCGTCCGGCAGCACTCAGCTCCTCCAGAGGCCTCTGTGTGACACCTCGGGAGCGAAGGTCGATCAGTGCCTCATCACCGGAGATCCAGTCCAGCATATTCAGCAGAGCCACAAGATTGCCGCCGTCCATGAATTCATCATCAAGAAATGAGGGAGAACCCACCACAATCATGCGGGCAGAATCAGTTTTGCCAATATGCTCGATAGCGTTTGCCCCTTTGGGAGCTCTGTCAAAAGAGGATTGGGTAACACCATCCCGCGCCAGCACCAGTGCAGATGCATGCAGCATTATACCGGAGAAGCGTTCCTGGTTTGGAAGCAGCGGATTCACATCAAAGGGTGGCCCCGACTGTACGGCAGAGAGTGGTGACGAACGCATCAGCACGCGCTGTCTGTTACCTTCACTGCTGCTCTCTTCACTACTTCCCCCTCCATCCACCCACAACAGTGGTGAAGCAAATGGAATCGCGACACTCTCCAGCCCCGCAGTCACAACATGCTCAGGATCAACTTCCGTCACGCTCGGCAGAAACGGATAGTTCACCATAGAACGGAATGTAAAGCCGCCCTGTTGCTGGTTCACCGTAACCCGGGTGGCACGCTGATCCATCACTATGCCGGAATCTACGGCAACACCGAGATCCTGTTTCATCCAGCCATGGGCATCAGCATCAATCGGCTGCACCTCAAAACCGGCCGACAGCATGGCTTTGGCATTGCCGGCCAGCAGCAGCAGGCCGCCACCCTGCATGCGGAACTGATCAAGCCGGTAACGGAAAGCCTCCGTTGGTGCCTGTTCCATGCCCGCCACGATCAACGCACTGATATCCGATGGAATAGTACCGTTTTCCGCCTCCACTTCGACCAGCTCATAGTCATCGCTGACAAGCTCCTGCAGTCTCCGCAACTCATACAGGCTGTTGGCACCGAAACCGGAAAGAACGCCTATTTTAGAGCGCCCTTTCCCGGTCAGTTTCTTTATCTTTCGGGTCAGAAAATATTCAAATCCATCCTCACTCTGTATGACGGGAATGGTCTCTTTGCTGTCCAGATATTCAATCACAATGGCCAGATATCCCTGCTTCACCTGAGTCTGATCATCTTCCACCACCTGAACCTGAACCTTCGGAATCTTCATGATGGCAAGTGAAGCAGAGAGGTTGGGATCATCGGAGGGATCAACTATCTCAAAGCCGACATTGCCTCCCCCTGTCTGGTGGTAGGCATGCAGCATATCTTCAATAAAGCCCTTTAACCGGCCATAAGGCTGTGGCAGGCCGGAAGTGATATAGGCACGAATAAGCAGCGGCTCCTCAAGCTGATCAAGCACCGAGACAGTGGATGGTGAAAGGGTGTAAACCTGCTCCTCTGTCCAGTCGGTGCGCAGATGTGAAAGTGCAGTTGCCAGAAACAGAAACAGACTCACAACAATCATAGCAACCAGCGCCAGCCACGACTCTCTGCGGATAACCTTCCGGAAATCCTGTGGTTTCTCTTTGCTC
>WSZY01000208.1 GCA_013139875.1 Mariprofundaceae bacterium
GATGGATATTGACCCTGCTGATACCGTAATGGTCGGGGATACACGCTTTGATGTGGAGGCAGGCTTTGCTGCCCACTATCACAGCGTCGCATTTGCCGAGCATGGATATCAGGATGTGCCGGAAGAGTATGCAGATCGTGTGGTAAGCCTGACTGATTTCAGAGATCTGTTGAAACTGCTTGATGAGTGAGACTCTCTGATGAGTCGTTCGGGCGTTAGCGGTATTTACGGTATCCTTCCCGCCGACCTTGAGACACAGGAGCTGCTTAAGCGCGCCGAAGCGGCACTCAAAGGTGGTGTGAAAACACTGCAGTTCCGCGATAAAAAACAGGGGTTCAAGGTAGCCCTGAAGCGTGGAAAGGCGCTGAAGGCGCTTACAGCGCGTTACGGTGCAAAACTGATTGTAAATGACTCCATTCAACTCGCCCATGAAATCGAGGCAGACGGTGTCCATCTGGGCAGGGGTGATATCGAAGACCTTGCTCTGATTCGCCAGAATGCCGGAGAGGGGCTGATTCTGGGTGTTACATGCCGGGCAGATGCATCGTTTGGCAACCACGCCATTGAGAGCGGGGCGGACTACCTCTCGTTTGGAGCTGTCTTTCCAACAACTACCAAGCCGGAAGTGCCGGCCATCGGTCTGCCACGCCTGCAGAAGGCGATAAATATGTTTCCTGATGCCAATATTGTTGCCATTGGCGGCATCGGGCTGGAAGCCATAGGTGCGGTTAAAAGCACAGGGGTGGACTCTGTCGCAGTGATTTCCGCTCTTTTTGCAGCCGATAAAGTTGAAAGCACGGCCAGAGCCATGGTCGAGGCATGGGAGGGGGCTTGAACGCCTCTGAAAAGCCTGCCGGCCTGATTGCGTGTCTGGCCATAGGTGGTTCAGACTCATGCGCAGGAGCAGGTATTCAGGCAGATCTTCAAACATTTGCTGCATTCGGCATCAAGGGCTGCTCTGCCATTACCGCCCTGACAGCTCAAAATCCGAACACTGTATCCAGAGTAGAACCTGTATCACTGGCACAACTGGAGGCGGAAATCCGTGCTCTGTTTGACTATTACGATATCAGAGCCGTCAAAACAGGCATGCTCTATGATGCGGAGAGAATTGAGCTTGTAGTCTCCCTGTTAAATGAGCTGCACGCCGGCAAACCGGTAGTTGTAGATCCGGTCATGATCTCAAGCAGTGGCAGGAGACTGCTGGATGAGAGTGCTGTTACCGTTCTGGAGCAGAAACTCTTTCCGATTGCGTCACTGATTACCCCCAACATTCCGGAAGCGGAGCTGTTGCTGAATGAAAAGCCGGGAAGAGAGGCGTCTGCACAGCTTTTCAGAAAGTTTTCCACTCCCGTGCTGCTTAAGGGCGGACATATTCGGGGAGACAGACTTCTTGACCAACTCTACATCGATGGGGAGGAGATTGCCTTCCCGCATAAACGACAGCCCTGGAACCGGGAAAAGGCCCATGGAACGGGCTGCCGTCTTGCATCTGCCATTGCAGCATCACTGGCCAGGGGCTCATCACTTTCCGTGGCGGTTGCAGAAGCCATTAGCTGGCTGCAAAACCACTGACTCTCTGCTGATCCGGGTCACTGCTGTCCCTGACCATAACGAATCTATTCAATGGAGGGGTCGCTTTGGGCATGAATAGCGATATTCACCAAGATGTCATTCTCGCGAAAGTGGGAATCCACTAAGACCACTCCCGTCATTCCAGCGGAAGCTGGAATCCATGGATACCGGATCAAGTCCGGTATGACGTTATTTTGTTGCTTTCACTATTCAGACAAAGCCCGGCATGACAAAACAGTTTAAGTGGGACAGCAGTGGATCCGGACGGGTTGATCTTTCTCTTAATAAGCGTTACCTTGTAACGTTATTGGGAGAGAGCAGATGGCACGAAAACGTTACACCATCACAGACAGTGACCGCTGGTTTGCCTGTCGATGGATAGAGAAGAAGCTGAAAAACCCGTCATGGCTTGGTGAACACCGCACCTATAAAGCCTCCAGAGGCTTTGAGCTTATCAATGAAAGCAGTATTCACCATCCAACAGAGAGTCTGAATCGATGGTGTGAATCATGGCTCAGGTCGCAGGAGTGGGAACAGCTTAAAAATGCCATCCGGGCAAGCAGAAGGCGGGCTCATAATCCCGATAGTAAAACCGTGACCTTGTCACGTAATGCATGGCTGCTACTTAACTATATAGCTACGAAAGAGAGCTGTACGCTTTCCGAAGCCATCGAAAGGCACCTGACCCGAAACACCACAAATGATGCCTGATTAGTGGGAAACAGTACCCTCCGGCATAGGGGCCGGAACATCCTTGATCTTACCAAACCGCTCTTCATATTTTGCAACATTATCAACAAGGGCGGCGGCAATTCTCCTGGCATGAGAGGGTGAAACGACCACACGGGCATTTACAGTACCAACAGGCGGGGTGGCCATAATGAAATCGAGTACAAACTCCTCCTGAGTGTGAGCAACCACCATATTATTGGCGTATACGCCGCCCTGAATCTCCGGTGGCATCTGAATCTGAATCTCCTGCGGTTTCTGTTTATCACTATCGCTCATGGTTTTTTATCCCCTTTCCTTCTATCAATTTCAGCCTTTGATTCGTTGTAAAGGCTCTCCAGAGCCTCCAGATCAAGCTCAGAGAGGTTTAGCTCACGTTTTTCGGCCAATGTCTCAATACCCCTGAATCGTTCGGAAAACTTACGATTGGTGTGCATGAGGCTAATTTCAGCATCCACTCCGAGCTTTCTGCCGAGATTAACCAGGGTAAAGAGCACATCACCGAATTCATCTTCAATACGTGAAATATCAGAACCGGATCTTACCTCCAGAGCAAGCTCTGAGAGCTCTTCTTCCATCTTCCCGATAACATCTGTTGCCTCTTTCCAGTCAAAACCAACCCTTGCTGCACGTTTCTGCAGCTTCAGTGCATAGGCAAGGGCCGGTAGTGGGGGAATTCCATCCATCAGGCTCTGACGCTCTTTGTGCTCGGCATCCTTGAGCTGTTCCCACTGCTCAAGCACATCGGATGGTTTGGCGTTCTCAAAGACATGCGGGTGGCGGTAGATCATCTTCTGGATAAGGGATTCAAATACATCACCAAGATTGAACTCACCATGCTCATCTGCAATGACTGAATAGAATGCGATCTGGATCAGCAGGTCACCAAGCTCGTTCTTCAGTGATGACCAGTCACTGTGATCAACTGCCTTATCAATCGCCTCAAGCACCTCATGGGTCTCTTCAAGCGTATAGGTTCGAAGAGAGGAGAGTGTCTGCTCATTGTCCCATGGGCACTCTTCACGTAATACCTTCATAAGAACGTCTAACTTACTGAAATAGTTACCCTGATTTAATATTCTATCTGGCATGCATCTCTCTTCGTTACTTTACATAATATCCATTATGCGACGTTGTATTTAGTATATAAGGCATCTTCATATCTGATCATAGAATCGATTCTAAGGCGTTTTAGAAACTCCCCTAACCTGGACCATTAAGAAGTGAGACAATATACATCGGTATGATGAAGTAAAATATCCGGTGATCGGAGATCACTGAAGGCGACTGCAAACAGTTGAAACAGAAAAGTGCTCACCAACAGATATGAGCCACTGCCGTCCCATCTATTCGATTACGTCATGCCGGACTTCGACTGCACGGATGCAAGAGGTAGAACAATGCAGGAGCAAGTGTCGAGATCCGGTATCCATGGATTCCCGCTTTCGCGAGAATGACGGACAGGCAAGTTGATATTGATCTCCTTCACACTTCAGCAGCAGGCAGCCCGGTGAAGATGCTTGCCCAGATCATATGCGAGCGGTATCTGTCCGCTATCTTCTATGGCGCTACCCTGAGAAGAGCCTCGCCGATGCATTTCCGCATAAATGTCATTGATCACTGCCCACTTGCGTGTACACCACCCCGGGGCCAACAGGAGATCTTCCGAGGCGGTACCGGTCAGCCGGTGTATCACCCAATTGGCAGGCATACGCTCCAGCATGTCACAGACAAGGCTGACATATTCGGGCTGGGTCAGGAGGTCTATACCCCCTTTCCGCCATTCGTGCGCCAGCATGGTATGGCGTACCACATGCAGAGGATGCAGCTTAATACCGTCCATACCGACCTCCCGCACGCGAGCAAGCGTTTCCAGCATCATCTCCCTCCCCTCACCGGGCAGGCCAACAATCAGATGCGTACAGACCCGCAATCCGCGCTCCCGGGTGGCAACCACTGTATGGCAATAC